>JAZRGY010000001.1:0-18642 GCA_045644485.1 Candidatus Cryptobacteroides sp.
AACTCCTACATTCTCAGCATGCTTCTGTGCTGCATTCCTTTCACTCCACCCAACCAAGTACGGTGAGGGACTCGTTAAGAGAATGGAGAAGGTAGGTGCTAAGGCATACCTCGTGAACACAGGATGGAACGGAACAGGCAAGCGTATCTCTATCAAGGATACTCGCGGAATCATCGACGCTATCCTCGACGGTTCTATCGACAAGGCTCCTACAAAGACTATCCCTTACTTCAACTTCACAGTTCCTACAGAACTCCCTGGCGTTGACCCTGCAATCCTCGACCCACGTGACACTTACGAGTGCGCATGCCAGTGGGAGGAGAAGGCTAAGGATCTCGCAGGACGTTTCATCAAGAACTTCGCTAAGTTCACTGGAAACGACCTCGGTAAGTCTCTCGTAGCAGCAGGTCCTGCTCTCTAATCTGATAACTAACAAGTTATACATACTAAAAGCCCCTGGGAAATCCCAGGGGCTTGTTCTTTATAATAACATTTTATTTTCCAAGAAGATACTTGAGCCAGAATTCGCGGTTGGCAGCATCGAAATGGGCGCCTTGGTAGCCGCGGTAGCCGTGCATTCCGTCAGGATAGATCATGAAGTCGAACTTCTTTCCTGCCTTGTGCATTGCATCAAGAAGTTGGAGGGTATTCTGATGGTGAACATTATCGTCACCGGTACCATGGGTCAACTTCAGCATCACAGGCTCCACTTGTCCAGATAAAACATCAAGAAGATGTTCAGGATGACATCCATTGCCATCAGACTGTTTATGAACAGTATTGTACTCTGTCGGATAACCGTCGACATAATTCAGGACTTTTGAGACTTCGTAGCCCTCCGGATTGGCCTGAGGAGTGTCCATATAACGTTCTGTATAATGTGAATCATACAGAGACCAGTCATACACACCACCACCGGCGATTCCGTAATGGAACTTATCTGGAGCCTGCATCAGAAGCATAGATGTCATTGTTCCTCCGAAAGAAAAACCTTCTACACCGATCTTGTCACCATCCACATATGGCAAGGCCTTGAGCCAGTCAGCCCAGGCACAGAAGTCCTTGACCTCCCACACAGTCAACTGACGGTATATCATATCAAGTCCTTCTCTTCCGTTATGTCCTGCGGCACGAGGATCTACGATAATCTGAATGATGCCGTTTTCCGAATACCATTGATTTGACTCTGAAGGAGTCACCCAACGGTCACGCACCTGAGGCGTGTCAGGACCACCATATATATCCACATGAACCGGATATTTTTCAGACGGATTGAAGTCCTTTGGATACACGATCATACCGGGAAGCGTAAATCCGTCTTCTGTAGTCATCGAGACAAGTTGGCCCAAAGCATACTTTGAGGCATCGTAATCAGGTCCCTTCATGTCAGCGACAAGATTTCCCTGACGGACATTCTTGCCTGAAGAAGGGAAAACGGACACATAAGTAGGAGTCGTCACGTTTGACATAGATGCTACAAAATACTTTCCGTCAGGAGAGAAGGAAATTCCTGCAGCATTGTATGCAGGGTCGGTCAAAGCAACAATCACCCCTTTCTTATCGACCTTATACAAAGCCTGCTTTGCAACAGCATCACGTTTTGCAGTAAAATACACGTCTCCCTTCTTCTCATCCACACGGACGATGGCTACGTTCCAGTTAGGGCCGTCAGTCAGACGGCGGAACTCTGAACCGTCATATGAAAGGAAATATATCTGCTGCCATCCTGTTTCAAACTCACGAGCCATGTAAAGGCCCCTGTCAGTAAAGACAACGCCGTCAAACCAGTTGAGCCAGGTCTTGTACGTCTCGTTATATACATGACGCTTGCTGCCATCTGCATAATTTACAGCATAGAGATCAATGGTATTCTGAAGACGAGGCATACGGGCAATAAAGAACTCCTGGGAGTCCGGGCCCCAGAAAGGGATACCGAAGTACTGATCGAGAGTCGGATCGAAGTCAGCCCATGTAACGGAAGGGGACGACATAGCGTGGTCTCCGGTCTCGCCCGCAAGGGTGACTATTCCGATACGTACCTGAGGATTCGTCTGTCCGCATTTCGGATAGCGGGTTTCGCTGAGGGATCCGCCTATGCCAAGATCGCTCACGCGAGGACTCTGTGACTGGGACGCTGCCGCTTCAGGATCAGCAAAGGCAGAATATATCGGAAACATCGGCACTTCACTATTGTCAAAACGATAGAATCCTATCTTCCTACTGTCAGGAGACCACCAGAAGGCCTTGTAGCGCGACGGACGTCCAAGAATTTCTTCATAATAGACCCACGAAGCATAACCATTGAGTATCACATCAGAGCCGTCAAATGTCAGACGGGTCTCCTTACCGGAAGCGATATCTATGACATACAGGTCATTGTCTCTGGTAAATGCGATCTTGGTCAAATCCGGAGAATATGTCATATTCACGGCACCTGCCGGCTTTACAGGGAAATCCGAAAACTTCGCAGGTGCAGATACACCCGACCTCTTCACGCCGCTTTTCGCATCAAATGCAAATGCGTCAGCGTCTGCAAATGTACCATCATATGTAAACAAGACTTCCGACTCCCCTATCCATTTCCAGGATGCCGGAATCTTGTTGAACTCCTGAGCCCCTGCCACCATCGCCATACATGACGAAATTACAATGAGTAATAACTTTTTCATATAAAAGACTTAAAATTTTCTTTATCAAGACTGCTCCGTCGATCAGCCGTTTCACAATGAAGCAAAGAGTTCATCCTTGAAATTGACAAGATAAACCTTCTCAGTCGCTCGCGTGATTGCCGTATAGAGCCACTTGAGATCGTCCAGAGTCAACTCTTCCTGCCAGAAAGGATTATCAATGAACACACATTTCCATTGACCGCCTTGAGACTTATGACAGGTTATCGCATTGGCATACTTAAGTTGCAATGCATTATAGTATTTATCCTCACGCACTGCCTCATATCTCTTCTTTTTCGTACTGATATGGGAATAATCTTCGTTAACTCCTTGATACAGAGCATTTGACTGTTCATATATCAGCGATGCGCTTTCCGACTCAAGAGTATCCAGAATCACCTTTGCAACGATTTCCTGGTCGTCATAGTCCGGAAAGGAGATACGCGCTTCGGCGAAATGGAGTCCATATCTATCCTCAAACCTGGATATCTTCTGAAGTTTGGCTATATCACCGTTCGCAATATAGTCCATTCCCTTGACATTTTCCAGAAACTGATAGCAGTTCTTGACTATCATCAGTTTATCGTCACGCACTAACTTTTCTTCCTTAAACTGCACAGTCGAACGTATACCAAGATTATACTTGATGGCACGACGGTTCGACCTGCACAATATAACGGTCTCATCCTCCCCGTAAACCGAGTATGCATCCGAAATCTTCTCTATAAGTTCCCCTCCGCTTATCCTCTCTATATCATCAAAACCCGAAACTTCAAGTCCAAGATCGCACAGATCCATCAAGCCCGGTCCGTAATCCAGTTCGGACTGTATATGGCGTATCATGGTAGCATTGTACAATATGCCGGATTCATTATGCTGACGTACGACAGTGGAAAGTTCGGCAAAAACCGTCCCTCCCATCATCGCCATATAATCCTTGGACAATGCAGGCGAAGCATCCAGCCCTACAGGAGGAAGTTGGGCAGAATCGCCGATAAGTATGACCTTGCACTCGACGCCTGAACGGACAAAGGTTATAAGGTCATCCAGAAGATTACCGGTACCGAAGGCTGTAGTAGACTGCTGCTGACCGGATTCAATACCGATAAGAGAAACCTCGTCGACTATAAAAAGCGTTTCCTTATCCTTGTTAGGAGCAAGGGAGAACTGTCCGAACCCGTCACCTCCTACAGACTTCTGACGATATATGTGTTTATGAATGGTAAAGGCAGGCTGTCCGGAATATGAAGACAGCACCTTAGCGGCACGTCCTGTAGGCGCAAGAAGCACACATTTCGTCCCGAACTGCTTCATGACGGAAATGACAGATGATATAGCGGTAGTCTTTCCCGTTCCGGCATATCCGTTCACGATCAGGATATCATCATCCGACCCCACGAAATCAGCAACCTTCCTCAAAAGAGATTCCTGACACGAAGTCGGCTCATGCTTGAGGTGTGAAACGAATCCGGAATATAGGAAATCTGCCCTTCCCATGACTATCTGTTACGTTTAAACAGAAGCGAAAGCACCACAAGAACCGGGAATATCTCCACACGACCCAGGAACATGTCGAATGCATATATGAACTTCGCCATAGCAGGCTGAAGTGAATAGTTGTCCATAGAACCTACATCGGCAAGACCAGGGCCGACACTACCGACGGAAGCAACCACACCGGAAACTGCCTCAGGCATCTCGGTTCCGCACAGAAGGACGCCGATTATCGAAAGAAAGATGACGATGATATAGACCACTATATACATCGTTACAGAATACACGGTGCTGTCAGGGAGATGGTGACCGCTAAGACGCACCTGCGATACCGCCGCAGGATGCAGACGTCTCTTCACCTCATTGGATATCGCCTTGAAGGATATGAGTACCCTGTCCACCTTTATACCTCCGGTAGTGGAGCCTGAACATCCGCATTGGAAAGAAGCAAAAAGAAGTACGACACCTGACAGCCATGGCCATACGGAATTGTCACAGATGGCAAAACCTGTGGTAGACATATAACTCACCACAGTAAAGGTCGAATCCATAGCAGCCTTTGTCCACGAGTCATAACCTCCCTGCATCTTCAGTGACAACATTATTATCACTGACATGACCATGATCGACCCGAAATAATATTTCACGACAGAATTGTTCATCGGCTTCATCGACCTGGTGATGAACACGGCATATATAAGTCCGAAATGGAGGGCTGAAACTGCCATGAACACAAGCACCAGCATATTTATAAGATCCGACTGATAGTAGCCGATCGAAAGGTTTCTGGTACTGAAACCACCGGTAGCGGCAATACTGAATGCATGGTTGAGAGCATCGAAAGATGACATGCCTGCTGCCCAGAGGGACAGGAATATCACGATTGTCAGAAGGACATAGACCTTGGTTATAATGGAGATAGTCTTGCTGGACTTGTATCGGTACCCCTCCTTGGAAAGGGATGAGAGTTCCATATTGGTCAGTTTCAGACGATATGGACTTGCATCCGGCATGACAAGAAGAAGGAAGACAACGACTCCCAGACCACCGATGTAATGGGTGGAAGAACGCCAGAACAGCAGACTTCTAGGCAGTGCCTCTATATCATTAAGGATGGTGGAACCGGTCGTAGTATAGCCTGAAACACTTTCAAACCACGCGTTTATAAGCGTAAACTCGCCGCCCCAAAGCACATATGGCAACATTCCGAAAATAAAGGAGAGCAGCCAGGAAAGAACGATTGTAAGGAAACCGTCGTTAAGGGAGAGTGATTGCGAATTCTTTACGAATATAAACGGGAAACCTCCTACGATAAGTGTAATGACAAAACTTACAAGAAGAGGTCCGAACGCAGAATCACGCCCGTCCACCACAGAAACAATGATGGACAAGAGCATGAAAAGGGCACTGACAAGAAGCGCCTTTCCAACATTTACGGATATTGCCTTTACATTCATGATCTGTCTTCTCTGAAGAACTTTATGCGTCTTTTAAGTTCTATATTTTCTTCTATAAGTTCTGTAACTCCTGTATTGATGTCAGCAAGTTGGTCATCTCCATCAAACACATAAGTATGCTTACGTCCTGACAGCCTGTAATTGTTGACCCCTGCAGCCACCTTATATATAGGATTGACATAATATGCCATGATGAAATAAAAGAGAAGCACTATCAGAATAAGTCCTGCGCCCACAGATACCACTCCCGGGATGATGCTCCTGTAGAATCCGGCATCAAAATCTGCCGAATTTCTTATAAGTGCCTCATGAATACTCTCATTCAGTGCTCCCATATCCTGACGGAACTCGTTGTAGCAAGGCTGAAGGGTACCGAAGAACCACTCACCTGTATCCACACTGTCTGCAAGAAAGACCTCATCGAAACGCATCGATGTCTTCATGAAAGTATTGAACGAAAGGGCAACACTATCAACCATCGGAAGGGAGGTCTTGGATGTGAAGGAATTCTTGAGGGAATCGGCCTGCGCATTGAAATCACTCAGATCAAAATCCGGCATTATGGATATATCGTTCTGTACCACGACAGCCAGCATCTGGTGGTTATATTCTTCTGTTATGTCAGCCAGTTTCTGAGAAAGCGTGATGCTCTTTATGTCTGCTGCGATAAGTTCCGACACATAGTCGCTCATCCTCCTGTATTCGAGTATGGAAATTATACCGGAAAGCAGCAGGATGGCAGCAAGAGATCCAAGACTGAAGAAAAGTTTTCTTCTCATTGAAGGCTTTACTTTCATAGATTTTCCTGTTTTACAATGTATACATCTGTGACGGGTACTGTCTTGGCAGACATCTTAAGTATACCGTTCCCTTCTCTACACCAAGTTCGCGCAGAGCGGCAGCAGAACATCTGTAAGCCAGATCGTGGGTATTGTTGTTCTCACTTAGATGGCACAGGAAGATGTTACGCAGTCCCGGATGCCAGAATCGCTTTATTGCACTGGCACACTCGTCATTGCTGAGGTGGCCGCAGCCCTGGACTATTCTCATCTTCAGTTCATATGTATATGGTCCGCTCATAAGCATATCCATGTCATAATTCGACTCCACCACCACTGTATCTGCCTGACGCGCAAAATCCACAGCCTCATCGGTCATCCTTCCCACGTCAGTCATTATCACAAACCTGTGTCCTTCCACCTCTATCGCATACCCCACTGTCTGAGTCGCATCATGAGGAACGACAAAATATCTTACCTTCATTCCTGCCACTTCATTCCACTCGCCCTCCGCAAGGACACGGCGGCATGGAGCAATCGTAGGAGCCGTAAATGTGTGTCTGGACAAGGCTCCATGAATCGTTTCCGTCGTATACACAGGCTTGCCCAAACGTTTGCAGAAAGATCCAAGATGACGTATATGGTCAAGATGGTCATGCGTGACAAGTACTGCAGAGAACGAATCAAGAGTAAGGTCATATTCCTGAAGCACCCTCTTCAATCTCCTGAGGCTTACTCCCGCATCTATGACGATTCCTCCGTTTTCCGTTCCCAGATAATAGCAGTTTCCGCAACTGCCGCTTGAAAGGCTCATGAACTTTACCATCAGCACACACCCTCCATCCTTATTTCCGGATCTTCAAGAACTTCTGCCAACAGTGATGACAGGTCTGTGCCCGGCTCATAATATACTGCAGGCAGGCCTGCCTCGATGGAACCATCCACATTCTTCTGCGAATCATCTATGAACACCATCTCTTCCGACGGAAGACCGATCTGCTCGATTACAGACTTATAGAATGAAGCGGAAGGCTTCAATGCCTTCATTTCATATGAAAGGAAACACTTCCTGAACACCTTGTCCAATGGAGCACCGGCCTCTTCAAACAATCTTCTTGACCGAGGCATGCAGATCGCATTGTTATTGCTCAACAGATACAGGTCATAGGTCTCTGCAAGTCTTTTCAAGAGTTCTGCCTTGTAAGGGCGGATGCCTGAAAGAATGTGCCACATCGCCTCATCTACCAGTTCAGGGGCGCTTCCAGGCAAAGATTCTTCAATGACTATCCTACGGAATTCGTCCGCAGAAAGTGTTCCTTCCTCCAGGTCTCCATAAATGCCCTTCTGGTGACACGGATCGATGAGTTCATCTATTCTGTCATATCCAAGAAGTCTCTTGAAAGCACTCTTGCAACCCTCTATATCAAGGTCTACAAGCACTCCACCCAGATCGAATATTATCGCTTTAGTTGTTTTCATCTTCACAATATTTCTTGATTACGCCATAGGCATCCTGAACTCCAAGTTCTCCGGCACGGGAAAGGTCTATACATCCCTTTTCCTTATCCTTCAGATATATGAGCACCAATCCTCTGTTGAAATATGCATCACCCATATATGGATAGAGTTCTATCGCCTTTGTATAGTTTTCTATAGAGTTGATATGTTCTGACGACAGGCAGTAAAGGTTTCCAAGATTGTAATATGCATAAGGAAGATCCTTCATTATGTCGGCCGCAGCCTTCATGTCATCTATAGCATCAGTATAGTCATAAGTTCTTGTCACCTGATCCTTCACACGGGCACGTGTCGTACCGGCATCATCCATGGAAAGTACCTGGACATTGTTTTCAATCGAAGTGATGAAGTCAATCATCTCAGCACGCAGTGCACCACGATTCAGTCTGTAGAAGGCCTCGTACATCCGTGAAACATCCTCCTTGTCTTCCGACTTTTCTATCGCCTGTCCATAATAGTTCAGAGCAGAATTGAACTGCTTTGCAGCATATTCGTGCAGAGCACGCAGGAAAATCATATTTTCCGAAGGATCACTATCTCCATACGCAACAGACTCGATTGAAGCAAGGACAGAAGCATCAGTGTGGAGATTCTCATTTGAAATATCCATACCGACAGGAAGTTCCGCCTTGAATCTGCTTATCAGAGAGTTCTCGTAACCTCGCGTCAAAGCATAATTGGTATCATCCTTCTGGCCAGTGACCACAAACCTGTACAATGGTCTCAACCTTATATCTATATCTCTGTGCTGCAGGAGTTCATCGTTGAAATCCTTCTTTGCAAACTCCGCATCGAGCGAAAGAAGAGAACTGTATTTCTTAGTCGTATCTGCAAAAGAGCCAGCATCGGAAATATTCTTCTCCCTGTACTCCCGTACCTTCTTCTGTGCAGTATCATAATCCGACTTGGAGGCCTTCATGTCTCCAAGAAGATTCTTCACATAGGCCCTGTTCATATATGCCTTGGCAAAGTCAGGGTACAATTCTATAGCCTTGTCATAATCCTCAAGAGCATTACGATAGAGACCCATCTCTATGAAGATCGAGGCACGATTGAAATATGCCAGGACGTTTTCAGGATTTATGTTGAGAACCCTGTCCATATCGTCCAGAGCATCTTCGAAGGCACCTAACTGAGCGTTGATCAACCCCCTGTTATAAAGAGTAAGGGCATTGCCCGGCTCATCACGCAGGACACGGTTCAGGTCATGCATGGCCTCGTTATATCTCTCCTGCTCATAATACATTATCGCTCGGTTGAAATAAGCGAAAGTATTTGTCGTATCCAGTTCGATGGCTTTGTCCATATCTGCGATGGCAAGATCATACTTGTTCTGCGAGGCATACACACGTCCACGACGGACATAGCCCTCAGGGTCAAAACGGTCCAGACGAATAGCCTTATTGTAGTCAGACACTGCCTTGAGGGTATCTCCGAGAAAAAGGTAACTTGCACCCCTGTTCAGATATGCGGACGGATCTTTAGGTTCTTTCCTTATATAACGGTCAAAATCTCTGACCGCATTATCAAACTGCTGGGAAAGGAAATATGTCACACCTCGGCTGAAATAAAGTCCGATCTCTCCAGGACGAAGGTCTATGGCCTTCTGAAGATCAGCGAGAGCCTGGTCATAATTTCCATATCTGCTCTCAGTGATACCCCTGTAATGATAGCCGGAGGTAAATATAGGATTGATCCTTACCGAACGGTCAAAGTCCTGACGTGCTCCACGTATATCACCCAGATTATATTTCGCTATGCCACGGAAAAAGAATGTCCAATAGTCGGCCGTATCAAGTTGGGTAAGTACATTGAAATTCTCAATCGCCTGGGCATATCTTCCCTCCTGCAGAGCACTGCGACCACGATAATAGAATACATCCTTGTCGTATTGAGCCCACAGATTGCCGATGCATGTCAACAATAACACACATACCACTGCGAAACCTCTCAATACTCTACGCATACTAAAATTTATTTCCTGTTGTTGTCGATTTTTATTAATTTTGGCGTCTTGTAAGGGATACACCTTACTATGCCAATTTACAAATATAGTCATTTATTGTGCTCAAACTGACAAAAATCATATTTTTTTTACTGCTATGCCTCAACGCATATGCAGGAGACTCTTGGAGCAAGGAACGCGAAAGGGCAAAATCCCTGATCACGCGCGAAAAACTCGAAAGAGAGGTCTCATTTCTTACCGACTCCATATGTCAGGGAAGAGCAAGCGGCACCAGAGGCAGTCTTGAAGCGGCTATGTGGGTTCGTCGAAAGTTCGAAAAGGCAGGACTCATCGGCATGACAGACTCATGGACCCAGGGATTCAGCATAAGCAACGGCCTGTACGGACATAATGTCATAGGAATGCTTCCCGGAAGCAGAAGCATTCCATGCGAGAGATATATCATTGTAGGAGCACATTACGACCACATCGGAATATTGGAAGGAAAGATGTATCCTGGTGCAGACTCAAACGCATCCGGAGTAACCGCGATGACCTCCCTCGCAGAGATGTACGGAGCCATGAGAAAGATGGGACGTATATACGGCAGCAATATAATATTCATAGCCTTTGACGCCAAGGAATATAGTCTCAGAGGTTCAGAAGCATTATGGGAGATGATAGAATATGGTCTCCTGCGCAATCCTCTTACAGGCACCCCGGTCACAAAGGAGAATATAGACCTGATGGTGAACATAGACCAGGTGGGAAGTTCCCTTTCACCTATAAATGCAGGGAGAAAGGACTATATGATCATGCTTGGGACATCATCACTGGAAAATGACAGAAAAGACCTGCTTCACCGGTGCAACACAGAAGAAGGCATCGGCATGGACATCGCTCTGGACTATTACGGAAGCGAGAATTTCACAAAGATATTCTACACGCTCTCGGACCAGAAGGTGTTTGTTGAAAACAGGATGCCTGCCGTCCTCTTTACCTCAGGAATCACGATGAACAACAACAAGACTTGGGACAGGACCGAGAATCTGGATATAGATGTATATCTCCAGAGAATCCGTCTCATGTACCATTGGATAGAGAAAATGCTATAACAATATGAAGGCTTTCTGGAGAGTACTCAAGCGCTTCGCAGCGCCATACAGAAGATATCTTGGAGGTTCCCTGATACTGAACCTCCTTTCTGCTATATTCAATATCTTTTCATTCGCCCTGCTGATCCCGATACTGAACATCCTGTTCAAGATGGACCAGACGGTCTATGAGTTCATGCCATGGGACGGAGTTCCGACCAAGGAACAGATCATGAACAACTTCTATTACGGAGTAAGCGCGATGATTGACAAATGGGGAGGATCGACTGCGCTTCTCTTTCTCGGACTTATATTCGCAGGCATGACAGTGCTGAAGACCAGTTGCTATTTCGCGTCATCGGCAATCATGATTCCTCTCAGGACAGGAATAGTCCGCGACATCAGGGTCATGGTGTACAACAAACTCCTGAGCCTTCCAATGGGATATTACAACAAGCAGAAGAAAGGAGACATCATAGCGAGAATGAGCGGAGACGTCAACGAGATAGAGACATCCATCGTCAGTTCGCTCGATATGCTGATAAAGAACCCTATTCTCATCATCTGTTATTTTGCAGCCCTGATCTACCTCAGTTGGGAACTAACCCTCTTTACAGTCACTGTCGTGCCCGTAATGGCCTGGGGAATGAGTGCCATCGGAAAGAAACTCAAGAGACAGTCTCTGGAAGCACAGGACAAGTGGAGCGAAACAATGGCCCAACTTGACGAAACCCTCGGAGGACTGAGAATCATCAAAGCCTTCATCGCAGAAGACAAGATGAAGGAAAGATTTGCAAACACAGCAAATGCCTATAGAAAGGCCTACAGCAAGGTTGCAGTAAGACAAGCCTCAGCCCACCCGGTAAGCGAACTTCTCGGATCCATCATGATCATGATAGTGCTCTGGTTCGGAGGAACCCTGATCCTCAGTGACAAGGCACCTATAGATGCGTCAACCTTCATATTCTACATGACCATCCTTTACAGCGTGCTGGCCCCTCTCAAGGAGTTCTCAAGAGCGGGATACAATATCCCTAAGGGTCTTGCTTCCATGGAAAGAGTGGACAAGATCATGGATGCAGAAAACGACATCGTCGAACCAGCCGTCCCTAAAAGCCTCAACGGTTTCAATGAAGAGTTCTGCTTCAACAATGTTTCATTCTCATATGAGGAAGGTAAGGAAATCCTGCACAGCATAGACCTTACAATACCGAAAGGCAAGACAGTCGCACTTGTAGGACAGTCCGGATCAGGAAAATCCACATTGGCTGACCTCATACCGAGATATTATGATGCAGGAGCCGGTTCGATAACCCTTGACGGAACAGATATACGGGATTTCAGAATAAAGGATTTGCGCAGTCTGATAGGAAATGTGAATCAGGAGGCCATATTGTTCAACGACACCATATTCAACAACATTGCCTTCGGAGTGGAAAATGCCACCATGGAGCAGGTTATCGCAGCAGCAAAGATCGCCAATGCCCATGACTTCATAATGGAGAAGGAGGAGGGCTACATGACCAACATCGGAGACCGCGGAGGCAAACTTTCCGGAGGACAGAGACAGCGCATCAGCATAGCGAGAGCAATACTTAAAAACCCTCCTATCCTCATCCTGGACGAAGCGACATCAGCCCTTGATACAGAATCCGAAAAGATTGTCCAGGAGGCTCTTGACAGACTTACATCGACAAGAACCACCATCGTCATAGCACACAGACTGTCTACAATCAAGAATGCAGACATGATCTGCGTAATGCACGAAGGCAAGATCGTCGAAAGAGGAAGACACGAGGAACTTATAGAACTTGACGGATATTACAAGAAACTGCATGACATGCAGTCTCTTTAAGGACAGAAAATGAAAAGATTTCTCATATTTACCATACTTTCCCTGACCTTCGGTTTCTTTGCCAAAGGCCAGAGCGCCATCGTAAAGGAATTCAAACCTGTATGTGACTCCCTGTCTATCCTCATACAGCAGCGCAACACGGTACAAGGAGAACTGAAACTTCAGGCTGTCATGAAAAGAGGCTCCACTCTGGATTTCTATTTCACGGAATCTCTAGGAGACTACCCTTGGCACGAAGGAGAGACAAAGTGGTTCAGGAATACATTGAAATCACTTTTTCCTCAGAAATATGAGAGTTACAGGCTTGGTGAGATCTACAGCAAACGCATATCACATGCAAACCTTGTAACCCCTGCCTTAGGATTTGAAGGCACCCCGACCGATACCAGACACAGGACCAAGAACCCGTCCAGACGCAACATCGTCACTGCATTGGATGGAATGGAATTCAAGAAAGGTCTCGACGGAAGACATATAGCCCTGTGGCAGAGCCATGGATATTATTACGATCTGGCATCCGACCGTTGGCTTTGGCAAAGGCCCCCTCTTTTCCAGACCGTCGAAGACATGTACACCCAGAGTTATGTCATCCCTTATCTCGTACCGATGCTTGAGAATGCAGGAGCATATGTCCTGATGCCAAGGGAAAGAGACATACAGAAGCATGAAGTCATTGCCGACAATGATGTTACAGATCTTCGCTACGGCAAAGCATCCTATCTGGAAGAAGGCAGATGGAAAGATGCCGGAACAGGATTTGCTGCGATGCAACCGACATATTCAGGACTTGAAAATCCGTTTAAGACAGGAACGGCAAGACAGGCAGACTGCGTACAGAACGGCAAGAAGGATACCGCTTCCATATTATGGCGTCCTGAAATCCCGGAAAAAGGAGAATACGCCGTATACATCTCATACAAGACACTTCCTAACAGCACATCTTCAGCGCATTATACTGTCCATCACCTCGGAGGTGCCAGCAATTTCATCGTAAATCAGAAGATGGGTGGAGGCACATGGATATATCTTGGAACATTCGAGTTTGCAGAAGGGGCTGACGGATATGTATCCCTTACCAATGAGCAGGCGGAAGGTTTCAAGTTCAGCGCAGGAAGCGTAGTGACAGCAGATGCTGTAAGATTCGGAGGAGGAATGGGCAATATTGAAAGAGGTCCAGAGGGATATACGACGGTATCGGGAATGCCACGCTCGGCGGAAGGAGCAAGGTACTCGCTTCAGTGGGCAGGCGTACCAGATGAACTTTTCAGTCAGAACGAGGAAGAGAGCGACTATAAGGATGACTATATGTCCCGTGGAGACTGGGTGGAGTGGATCAGCCGGGGTTCCGCAATGAACCCATCAAAGAAAGAAGGTCTGAAAATACCTGTGGACCTTGCCTTCGGCTTTCATTCGGATGCCGGTCTGACTCAGAACGACTCGATAGTCGGAACTCTGGCCATATACACCCTAAGATCCGAAGGAACTCAGAAACTTCCGGGAGGAGAAAGCCGCATGACCAGCAGGGAATATGCAGACATGGTACAGAGCCAGATAGTGCACGACCTCAGGATGAAATATGACACATTGTGGAGCAGACGTCAGATCTGGGACAGAAGTTATAGGGAGTCGCGTACCCCATCGTCACCTGCAATGCTTCTGGAACTGCTTTCGCACCAGAACTTCGCGGATATGAAGTATGGTCTTGACCCGACGTTCCGTTTCACAGTGAGTCGTGCTGCATACAAAGGTATGCTGAAATATCTCAGCAACAGATATGGAGTTCCATATGCCGTTCAACCCCTGCCGGTAGATCACATGGGAGTAAAGTTTGACAATGAGGAAAACGCTGTTGTCAGTTGGTCTCCTGTCACAGACAAAACAGAACCTACAGCCGTACCTACAGGATACATCCTTTACACAAGGATTGATAATGGAGGTTTCGATAACGGAAGAATCATAGACAGGCCGGACATTGAATCAGGCCGTCTGTCGACAAAAGTCGACATCCGTCCTGGACATATTTACAGTTTCAGGGTGGTGGCATTCAATGACGGAGGAAAGAGTTTCCCTTCAGAAACCGTAAGCATCGGAAAGCCTTCCGGCATTTCTGACAAGAAGCCTATTCTGGTCGTTAATAATTTCGACAGGATAAGCGGTCCTGCATTCTTTGACACGCCGACATATGCAGGCTTCGACAATAGACTTGACAGCGGAGTACCTCATGTCAGGGATATAGCATATATAGGAGACATGTATGAATTCCGCAGACAATCGGAGTTCGTGACAAACGACAGTCCTGGATTCGGAGCCTCGCACACAGACTATGCAGGACACACTGTTGCAGGCAATACCTTCGACTATCCATATATCCATGGAAAGGCGATAATGAAGGCCGGATATCCGTTCTACTCCTGCAGCAATGAAACATTCTGCTGTGACTCCACCTTCAGAAAGGCAGCATGGGGAATGGACCTTATCTGCGGCAAGCAGGTCACAACTGCAGTAGGAAGCGGGCTTCAGCAGAAATATGAGGTATTCCCGGAGCAGATGCAGAGATCGATTGAAGACTTCACCGCAGATGGGGGTAACATACTTGTCAGCGGAGCATATATCGGAACTGACATATGGGATCAGATCTACCCTTACGAAAAGGATAAGGAGAAAACCGATACAGCCAGAAAGTTCGCACAGAATGTCCTGGGATTCAGATGGGCGGCAAACAGTGCAAGTCATAAAGGCATAGTCAGATACCAGCGTAACGATGCCATTTCGGATCTTCCGTCCGGCACCTTGGAAATATGCAACGAAATCAATCCGGAGCAATACTGTGTCGAATCTCCGGACGGTATCATCCCCGGAACAAAAAGTGCCAGATCTTTCATGAGATACACCGATACCGGTATTTCTGCCGGCATATGCAACGACGCCGACAGATACAGAACAGTATGCCTCGGATTCCCGATCGAAGCATTGAAATCGGAAGAAAGCATAAACGACATAATAACCCTAACCTTAGAATTTTTCAGCAGATGACCGCAAGACAAGCCGAGATCATTGAACTGATCAGAAAGGAAGTAAAGCCGGCTCTGGGATGTACAGAGCCTATAGCAGTCGCACTTGCGACAGCAAAAGCGATGGAAATCGCCGAAGAGAAATGTGCCTTGGAATCTCATGAATGGAGATATTCTGACGGATATTCCATCAGGATAGAGGTCAGCGGCAATATCCTCAAGAACGGAATGGGAGTAGGCATACCTGGTACCGGAATGGTAGGTCTGCACATTGCGGCCGCACTCGGAGCCGTATGTGGAAAATCTGCCTATGGATTGGAGGTTCTCCACGATCTTGACGAGGGGTCGATTGCACGGGCAAAGGAACTTGTAGAGGCAAAGTCTGTCACTGTAGGGCTCGCGGAAACATCACATAAACTGTATGTCAAGGCATACGTGGACATGGAAGGAGGCCACTATGCCAGTGTCGTTATCCAGGACAACCATGACAGCATCGTAGAGACATCTTTTGACGGATGCGTACTGTTCAGTTCGGATGTCTGCGGGAACGACGAAAATCCAGACCAGAAGACCACCCTGGATTACAGGCTCACGGTCAAGGAAATACTTGAATTCGCTTCGACTGTATCCTATGATGACATAGCCTTCATATTGGAGTCACGTACTTTGAACATGGCTCTCGCAGAGGAGGGTATGAAGGGATGCTACGGTCTGAAAGTAGGTTGGGCAATCAACCTGAACGATAACCGTGAGGTATTCGGAGGAGACTTCCTCTGCTATGCGATGTCGCTTACTGCTGCCGCTTCAGATGCCCGTATGGCCGGATGCACCTTGGCCGCCATGAGCAACTCGGGCAGCGGAAATCAGGGTATCACCGTCACAATGCCTGTGATTGCTTACTCATTGAGGTATGGAACCTCTGACGAGCAGTTGGCGCGCGCGCTGGTTCTGAGCCACCTTATTGCCATACACATCAAGGGATACTTAGGAAAACTCTCGGCACTTTGCGGTTGCGTCATAGCATCCACAGGTTCAGCCTGCGGACTTGTCTATCTGCGCGGAGGAGATTATGAGCAGATATGTTCTGCTATCAAGAACATGATCGGAAACATCACCGGAATGGTATGCGACGGGGCCAAGGTGGGATGCGCGATGAAGGTTGCTTCAGGTGTGTCAAGTGCACTTCAATCTGCTGTACTCGCCCGCGAAGGCATCTGCATATCATCGCATGACGGAATCATTGAAGAAGATATCGAGAAGACTATCCAGAATCTGGGACGTATCGGATCTGTAGGCATGCAGAACACCGACAATATGATTCTTGACATAATGGTCTGCAAATAGGCCAGGCTTGATCAACAGCGGCCACTGGTCGCTGTATATACTGATCAATTGATTTTCCAGACTTTGAGGTACTGCTGCAAGGCCCACATTTCGTCGCGATATTTGGCGGCAGCGAGGAAGTCGAGATCGGAGGCAGCCTTCTGCATGTTGCGTTTTGCCTGGTCCACAGCCTTTTCGACCTGTTCACGCGACATAGACCTGATTACCGGATCCTGAAGGACTGCTGCAAGGTCAGCCTGCAGGTATCCGTCCACAAATGCGGAATTGGAGTCGCGTTTCGAGTCATGGCCCAAACCTACGCTGACCGAACCCTTTCCAAGATCCGTAGGATCAGGGATATAAGTCGGATCGTCATATGAATTTGCCGCACTGACTTTTCCTGTAACAGTATTCGCCAAGCGCGGATTCCTCTGCTTGACATCCTGGTTGCCGGCCTCTTCCAGAAGAACATTCTTCTTGACACCTACCTGAGTAGGAGTGATGCCATGCATCTTGTTATACTCCATCTGCTTGGCACGACGACGGTCGGTCTCGTATATGGTCTGACGCATAGAATCAGTAATGGTATCCGCATACATTATGACAAGCCCGTTCACATTACGCGCAGCACGTCCCGCTGTCTGGGTCAAGGCTCGGCCGCTTCGAAGGAACCCTTCCTTGTCTGCATCCAGAATAGCCACAAGAGAAACCGTAGGGATATCAAGTCCTTCGCGCAGAAGGTTTACTCCTACGAGTACATCGAAAAGTCCGTTCTTGAAATCCTCGATAATCTCCACACGCTCAAGCGTGTCGACATCAGAGTGGATATAACGGCAACGCACCCCCATCTTGGTGAAATACTTCTCCAGTTCCTCAGCCATCCTCTTGGTAAGAGTCGTAACCAGCACCCTTTCATCAAGTTCCACCCTCTTCCTGATCTCCTCCATGAGGTCATCTACCTGATTCTCCACAGGACGGACTTCAATAGGAGGATCAAGAAGGCCTGTCGGACGTACAACCTGTTCCACCACAAGTCCTTCCGACTTCTCAAGTTCATATTCTGCAGGAGTAGCACTGACGAAGACCTTCTGTCCGGTTATTTCCTCAAACTCATCGAACTTCAGCGGACGGTTATCTGCCGCAGCAGGAAGACGGAATCCGTATTCGACAAGAACAGATTTGCGGGAATGGTCACCTCCATACATAGCCCTGATCTGAGGCAAGGTCACATGGCTCTCGTCAATGAACGTAATGAAATCCTTCGGGAAATAATCTATCAGACAGAAGGGTCTCATTCCCTCACTGCGACCATCGAAATAACGGGAATAATTCTCGATTCCGGGACAATACCCCATCTCCTTTATGAACTCCAGATCATATTCCACCCTTTGCTTCAGTCTCTTGGCTTCAAGATGTTTTCCGATCTACTGGAAATATTCGCACTGTGCCACCATATCATCCTGAATCTGACTTATAGCCTTTATGCTCCTCTCTTTC
>JAZRGY010000002.1:0-21722 GCA_045644485.1 Candidatus Cryptobacteroides sp.
TCGCCGTCATTATCTATTGTTACTCTTACGATTCCATCCTCAACCCTGCATCTTACATGAATGGAACTTTGAGCGAATTTGACTGCATTTGACAGGAGATTGCAGATAATGGTCTCGACCGCCTCATGGTCGCAGTTTACAATAATGGATTCTGTCGGAAGGTCAGAGAGGATGGAAATGCCTTTGTTTGTGATGACAGAAGAAAAGGCAGCCTCTGATTTTTTGATGAGTTCGATAATGTTTTCATCTTTTTTGACGAGGCGGGACCTTAAATGATCCACCTTTCGCAGATCGAGGATATCGTTGCAGTATTTCCTCAGTTTCTCTGCGTTTATTCTGATCGAATTCAGTCCGTCCTTTACATTGTCAGGAGTCTTGCTGTCTGCGGTAAGTTTTTCGAGAAGGATGAGAATTACGGATACAGGGGTCCTGATTTCATGAGTGACATTGGTCATGAAAACCATCTTTTCCTGTATCAGTTCCTTCTCTTTTTTTGCTTCCTGTATCTGATATGCTCTTTCTGTTTCATATTTCTTCTTTCTGTCTACATACAGTATTATCACTATTATGAGCGTCAGGATTACAAGACCATATATGCATTTTGCAAGTATGGACAAATACCATGGTGCTGTAATCTTTATTGTCAGACTTGAACTTAATCTGTTGTCATCACTTCCGGCGTAATTGACAGAGAATATGTACTTGCCCGGTTTCAGACCGTAATATGTAATGTATTGATTTGATGTAATGATCCTATTCTCTTTTCCTGCTCTTGTCAGGATGCACTCATATTCTTCAAGATTAGGATCAGCATAATTCATTGCTGAAAAAGTGATGAACAACCTATATGCATATTTTTGGCGTATCTTTATTCTGTCCGTAGATATTGTCGAGGTTTCTTCAGATATGACGCCATTGCTTGCCCTTGCAATAAGGTCTGTAATGTATAGTCTGCTTCTGGTATATTTTGATATGACGGTTTCCGGATCAAACATTATCAGACCTTTGCTTGTTCCAAAGTATATGGTTCCGTTTTTATCTACATTCTCTCCTCCGAAACAGAAATGGCTGCCGACAATATTGTCGTTCTGCAGATATGTCATGACCTTCTTGCCCTGATTGGCATCAAAATATATCAACCCATGTGTTGTCGCAACCCAAAGTCTGCCATTTCCTCCGTCTACGATACCGCTGACAGATACCGGGGTCGTTTCGGAATTGAGGTCATAGTTCGTGATTCTGTATCGGGAGTTTGAATCCTCCAATTCTATCTTGCTCAAGATACCGGTGTCCGTACCGATCCATATGTTGCCTATGGAATCTTCTGACAGATTGATGATATTCTGCGCATCCAGTTCGTTTCCATTGATTCCTTTGGTGATAGGGTGATATTCTAAGGTTTTCAGATTGATGAATGAAAGACCCTTGCCATACGAACATACCCATAATCTTCCCTTCGAGTCTTCATATACATCATGAATACGTCTCCGAGCATATCGATTATTTCAAAGGAATCGCTGTCCTTGTCATAGATGTACAGACCGTTATATGTTCCTACATAGATATCTCCGGTAGAGGTCTTGTTTATGGACATGCATTTTCTGGATGGTAATTCATAATGTTTGACCCTTATATGATTGACAGGGTCAAATACGAATACTCCGTTCCCGAATGTGGAAATCCAAAGCATGTCGTCGAAGAAGTCGATGTCCGTGATGGGAGAACCGTATGGGATTCTCGCGCGGAAGGTAAAGTTGGTAAAGGATTTGTCCTCGGTGTCATAGCGGCATAGGAATCCCTCTTCGCTTCCTGTCCATATCCCAGTACCTGCGTCGTTGCATATTGCCCTTATTGCAGAACCGCGCAGAGAGTTCGGCAAGCCGTTAGATACGTAGCGGATGAACCCTGCTTCGTAGAGACAGCATCGGAGTCCGCTGTTATATGTTCCTACCCAGATATTGCTCTCAGAGTCCTGATATAGATATTTGATGTTCTCTCCTCCAAGAATAGTGCTTCCGAATAGATTTCTAAAACGTCTTTCATATTCTCCCGAAATCTTGTCAAGTATTTCAAGTCCGTAACTCGTTCCTACCCAAATTGTTTTACCGGTACTCAAGAAACAGGATATACTTGCTGTGCTTTCAAATATATTTTCTGCAGTGATTCTATTCTTGTTTTCATGGGGGGGGGTATGTATGACGCATACTTTTTCCTCTCCGTCCAGAACTATGAAGTCCGACCCTTCAGACTTTTCTATGATACCTAAGGATGAAGCATTTTCTACTCTCACAGCCCTGAGTGACCTCTTTGTAAAATTGTAAAAATACAGATTGTCGTCATTGGCCGTGAATACTATTTCAGAGTCATTGTTCAGACAACTTTTGTACGGTTTCAGATATGAATCGCTGATTTCAATTGAAAATGAAGAGTTTTCGGCAGAATATCGGAAGATGCCTTCTGGAGTGGTTATCCACGCATTTCCATTTGTGTCGATATCAGCATCCGTTACTGATATTCCAGTCAGTTGGGGTATGGGCGTGAAAACCCCTTTCTTAATATCGTAGTATCCGGATCCTTCGTCAGAAAAGATCCATAGGCGGTCGTTTTTATCTATTGAGAGCATCGAGGTATTGGACGAGCATAAGGAAAGATAATCCTTGTTCTTGAAGGAAGCGAATCCATAGCCGGTGTAATAATATACGCCACGTTTCGTGCCGACCCAGATGCGGTTGAAACTATCCTGACATATTCCGGATATGTTTGCGTCAGGGAGACCGTCAGAAGGATTGAAATTTATGACGAACTGATTCGTTTCTGCTCCCATGAGAATGAGGCAGGAGGATAAGATACCTATAATATATGCAACTGTTTTCTTCATGTATCAAAAGTAGTGATTTGTCTTTTTTATTGAAACATCTTCGCTTTAAATTGATAGCACAAATGAATCAACGGGTCGTCTTTATGAATCAATGGTTATATGGGCTATCGGTTGAGCGTATAGCGTTATCCGATGCGCTTTTATAAAGTTAAATTTACAGACAAGAAACATATGTGGGAAATAAAGTTAGTGTTAGTTAGTTAAATTGGGGTATGGTCGGCAGGGCCGCTGCTTGCCCGGATAAGGCGCTTGATCCGGGCAGGCTTTTTCAAAGAGAAAGAACATTTACTACGATACTATTATGAAAGACTCGATTTTATTTTTGTTATCATCCATTATTTTGCTCGTCAGTTGTTCGGAGCAGACAAAGACACAGGATGTTCCATTAAAAGATGCTTATTCGGATGCATTCCTTATAGGCGCTGCGCTCAGTTCTTATCACGTAAGTGACCGTATGCCTGAAACCAGAGATCTTCTGGTAAAGCACTTCAATGCAATTTCACCAGATAATGAGTTAAAGCCGGAAGTCTTGCATCCAAGTCCGGATGTCTGGAACTTTGAGCGTGCTGACAGGTTCTGCAAATTCGGAGAAGAAAACGACATGTGGGTTTTAGGCCATACTCTTTGCTGGCATAATCAGACCCCATCTTTTTTCTGGACAAAGCCTGACGGTCAGACAATGTCTAAAGATGAGATTTTTGATTCGATTGAGAGTTATATAAAGACGGTCTGTACTCATTTCCTAGGAAAGGTTGATGCATGGGATGTCGTCAATGAAATCGTTTCTGAAGAGGGCGGTTATCGTGATCTGGGATGGGTCCATGCTTTAGGTGCAGATCCTGCGGTTGTGGATGAGTTTGTAAAGCACGTATACAGATGTGCGGAAAAATATGCTCCTGATACAGAACTCTATTACAATGAATTTAATGTATGGCGTCCTTCAAAACTTGCCGGAGTAGTCAGACTGGTAAAAATGCTTAAAGAAGAGGGTATCAGGATTGACGGTGTAGGTATTCAGGCGCACTGGGGTCTTAATTACCCTAAGAACGAGTATATCATTGATGCTATCAATCAGTTATCTGCATTAGGTATCAAGGTACATATTTCAGAGTTGGATGTCGATGTGCTTCCTATTTCCAAAGATGCTCAGGTCATTGGCCGCACGCTTCATGATCCTCAATATCAGTTGGAAGAATTTGAGGCTTTCCTCGATCCATATAAAGAAGGTCTGCCAGAGGATGTGGAAGAGCAACTCGCAGCCAGATATGAGGAACTTTTCAAGATTTTCTATGATCACAGAGATAAGATTGCCAGAGTAGCCACTTGGGGTATCCATGACGGCACATCCTGGAAGAATAATTCTCCGATTCCTCGCAGAACGAATTATCCTTTGTTGTTCAAACGCGATTATACACCTCATAAGGCATATTATTCAGTATTAGGTGTTCCTTCTGGGAAATAAAATCAAGAACAGTCTTTAAAAACAATAACCAAAAACCACCTTTTAATTATTAACACTTATGAAAGGAGACTCATTCTTTAAGTCAATTAAAATCCTAGTGATTTTAATTTGTGTAGGTCTCTCAAACTATGCGTTTGCTCAGACCCGTTCTATCAGTGGAACTGTAGTCGACAATCAGAATGTTCCGGTAATCGGAGCATCCGTTATGGTTGTGGGAAATTCCACTATGGGAGCAGTAACAGACATTGATGGTAAATTTGCTCTCAATGTTCCTGTAGGTTCTTCTATTAATGTGTCTTTCATCGGATACGAAAATCAAGTGATTGCAGTCGGTAACCAAACTGAATTCCGTATTGTCCTTGTGCCGGATGCTGAATTCCTGGAGGAAACTGTAGTCGTTGGATATGGAGTTCAGAAAAAGAGCGACCTGACAGGTTCTGTTGCATCTGTAAGTGGAGATGACTTCCTTAGCAGATCTACATCGGATGCTGCTTCTGCTCTTCAGGGAAAGGCTGCCGGAGTACAGATTCTCAATATGTCTGGTGCTCCTGGTCAGGGTGCTTCAATCCGTGTCCGTGGTTACTCTTCAAATAGCGGTAATATTGGCCCTCTCCTCATCGTTGATGGTTTGAAAGTCAGTTCGATTGATTATCTCGATCCTGAAATGATTGCCAGCATGGAGGTTCTGAAGGATGCTGCATCTGCTGCTATTTATGGAGCCGAAGCAGGTAACGGTGTCGTTTTGATTACAACCAAGAGCGGTGCAAACAACAATGGCAGATCTTCTGTTACCTATGGAGTTAAAATGACAAACCAATACCTTGGAAAAGTTGATGCTTATATCACAGACGCTCAGGAATACATTGATTATGTAAGAATGAAGGGCGGTGGAATCGATGCTTTGATGGAGCAGTATAACTATGACGGAACTAGTACCAACTGGTTTAAGGAGACTTTTGAGCCTACATGGTCACAGCAGCACACGCTGACTGTTCAGGGTGGTAACAATAACGGTCATTTCCTTGCTTCACTCAACTATGTTGATAACAATGGTATTGTGAAGGGTGACTATGATGTTCATAGTAGACTTGGTGTTCAGATTAATGCTGACTATAAGGTTTATGATTGGTTGACAATCGGTACTAACATTTCGGCTACCCAGACAAAGACAAAGTCTGTAAGCCAGATGTCAAACTTCGGTTCGCTTTTCGGTGCTGTTGTGCAACTTGATCCTCTTACTCCGTTCTATTACACAGATCCAAATGACTTCCATCCTGAAATGCTCGCAGCATATAATGAAGGTCAGCCAATTTTTGGTGATGAAAATGGATATTATGCGACTTCTAAGTATAATAATATACCAAGTGGTCACCCATTTATCCAGAGAGATCGTAACAAGAATCAGTACGGTACGAATATGAGAATCAATGGAACAGTATATGCTAACATTACTCCATTCAAAGGTTTGGTGATTACATCACGTTTCGGATCTCGTATCACTCAGTCAAATTCGCATAACTTTACAACTCCTTATTTCGGAACATCTGCTACTAACGGAGGTTATGCTACAAGTTATTCGATTTCTGCAAATGTGAATACTGGTATTTACTACCAGTGGGAGAACTTTGCCAACTATAATGTTACTCTTGGTAAGAAGCACGCTATCGGTGTGATGGCCGGTATGTCATATATCGACAGTACAAATGATAACGCAAGCATATCTGCAAATGATCCGGACCTGATGACAGGATATGAGCCTAACATGCAGTATATCAATTATATCAAGAGCGACATCATGAAGACTGTGAGCAACTCTCCTAGTCGCTCTTCAAGCATGGCATATTTCGGACGTCTGACTTATTCATACGATAACAGATATAGTTTCCAGGCAAACTTCCGTGCAGATGCATTCGACTCATCTAAACTGTCAAAGCAGTCTCGTTGGGGTTATTTCCCTTCATTCTCTGTTGGTTGGACCCTCAGTAATGAAAAGTTCATCAAGGATAATGTTGATAAGTCTGTTCTTTCATTCCTTAAGTTCCGTGCTTCTTGGGGACGTAACGGTAACATCAATGTATTGAATAACTATCCTTATGATGCTACAATTTCGCTCAACAGTGCATGGTATCAGTTCGGATTTGCAGATGGTACTGCAGCATTGGGATCAAGACCTAACGGTATTGCCAATCCGGATCTGAAGTGGGAGACTTCTGACCAGATCGATATCGGTATCGATGCAAGACTTCTCAATAACAGATTGACATTTACAGCCGACTGGTATGTAAAGAATACCGATGGTCTGCTTGTAAGTATTCCGCTTCCAAAAGAAGTTGGTGTAGGAAGTGTTATGAAGAATGCTGGATCTATCAGAAACACCGGTCTTGAACTTGAGTTAGGATGGAAGGATGTTATCGGTGATTTCTCATACAGCATCAATGGAAACATATCATTCCTTAAGAATAAGGTTACGCATCTTGATGATCTCGCAGGACGTATAATCGAGTCACGTGGTGGCGTTTCCGGAACAGATAACCCAATTCATACTGTTTTCGAGGAAGGTTATCCTATCTGGTATTTCGAGGGCTATAAGTATAATGGAGTTGATTCTGCTACGGGTGCTGCTAAAATTGAAGATGTTAACGGGGATGACGTAATTTCTGAGGCGGATATGACCTATATCGGTTCAGCGATTCCTGACTTCACATATGGTATCACCATTAACATGGCTTGGAAAGGCTTTGACTTCACAATGTTCGGAACAGGAACAAGCGGAAATGACATATTCAATTGCGTATCACGCGCTGGTGATACTTTCAGAAACGGTTTGAGATACTTCTACCTGAATTCTTGGACTCCAGAGAACAAGGGTGCTTTACTTCCTGATCCTAAGCAGGTTGCGACAGACTGGCATTTCTATGGTTCATCTGCATGTCTCTTCGATGGTTCATTCTTCAAGATCAAACAGATACAGTTAGGTTATTCTTTGCCTAAGAACATTATCAGAAAGGCTCGTATCAGCAATCTGAGATTCTACGTGTCTCTTGATGATATGATCACTTTCACCAAGTATCCTGGACTTGATCCTGAGACTGCTACTACTACGGCTGCTTCTGGTATGGGATTCGACGCAGGTTCTTATCCTACTATGAAGAAAGTTCTTCTTGGTGCAACTATAACTTTCTAATTATTAGAGCAATGAAAAGAATATTTACAATATTTGCCATTTTTGCAATTAGCCTTCCATTCTTCTCTTGTAGTCAAGACCTGCTTGAGATTCCGCAAAAGGGCGTTGTTACGATAGATAATTTCTATCAGACAGATGAGGATGCAGAGAATGCTCTGGTAGCAATGTATAATAGTTACGCTACAGAGATGATGACTACTGATTATCCTGCAGGAAACTATATTCCTTGGTATGCAGCATTCAATGTTTGCGGCGATGATTTCCTTGCTGCAGGTAAGGAGTACGGATCTTCTGACTTCTACGCTGAGATGAACGAGTTCCGTTATGATTCTCAGAATACCATCATAGATCTGGTTTATGCAAGATACTACAAGATGATATACAATGCTAACCTTATTATAGACAATTTTAAGGACGGTACAAGCGAGACAATGAAACGTTGTGTTGCTGAAGCAAGAGTACTTCGTGCATATTGTCATATGATGTTGGCGATCGGTTGGGGTGCTGCTCCGCTTGCTGATCACGTTCTTGGTGCAAACGAGGCTCTTGCGAACTACGAAGGAGGACAGAAGGGTCTTCTTGAGTGGGCAGGAAAAGAGTGTGAGGAAGCAGTTGCAAATCTGGAAGAAAGAAAGAGTACTTCTGACAAGGAGGCTACTGTAAAGTTTACCAAGGGCGTTGCTTGGAGTGTAGCGGGAAAGGCTTATTTGTTTGCCGGTAATTATGCAAAGGCTCGTGAGAATCTCAAGAAGGTTATAGATTCAGGTAAATATGCTCTAGTTCCAGGTGAGCGTTGGGCAGAGAACTTCCACCAGAGCGGTGACGGTAATGAGGAAAAGATTCTTGAAGTTAACTTTGTGGCAACAGATTCAAGGTCACGCTACCAACTTGAGGCACGTTCTAAGTGGCAGATGCTCCAGTCGTTCTGTTGGCGTACCGACCGACTTGCTACCAAGAAACTTCCTTGGTTAGGCGTTGGATCGGGATGGGGATGTTGTGCAATTCAGCAGGATTTTGCACAGGAATTCCTTGATAACGATGGAGATAGTTTCAGACGTAAGGCTACATTCCTTACTCCAGATGAATTCTTGTATGAGATGGAGTGGTATGCTGGCTCAAACGATATGACTCAGGCTGAGAAGGAAGTTGACGAGGGAAGAGGAATCAAAAACACAGCAGGTTTGTATGGTAATGGTCTGTACATGTGCTTGAAGAATATGCCTCTTAAGGAAGATGTTGATCACTCTTCAAGAGCATTCGGTTTCACAAATACGCTTGTGATGAGATATGCAGAAGTGCTTCTTATGTATGCAGAAGTTGCTGCTGTTGACGGTGATTCTGACGGTCTTGGTCTCAAGTGTCTGAATGATATTCAGAAGCGTGCAGGTGCTCCTGTAAGTGCTACTCTTACATTGGATGCTGTCAAGAAGGAGAAGAGTTATGAAATGTGGCTTGAGGGTTGTCGTTGGGCTGATCAGGTTCGTTGGGGCGACACAGATAGACTTGAGCGCCAGGGCGATAAGATTCCAAGTCTTAAGGATGCTTTCTTCAACACTGAGAACCCAGAGCCTAAGCACAGACTTTATGTGACTTATTCATATCCTAATGGTGAGGGTTATTCGAAGTTCGAAGAAAAGCATAAACTCTTCCCATTCCCATATTCAGCAATACAGACCAATCCTAATCTTAAGCAGAATCCAGGTTGGGAATAATCATCTAACTATATAAGACTTGAATTATGAAACGTATATATCTTATACTGTCAGCAGCATTATTGTTTGCAGCATCCTATGTTGCCAATGCTCAAATGTATACACTCAAAGATGCTTATAAGCCATACTTTTCTGTGGGTGTTGCTGTCAATCTGAGAAATATTTCCGATCCTCAGCAGTCTGCTGTGGTGTTGAGAAACTTCAATAGTATCACGGCAGAGAATGTCATGAAGCCACAACTCGTACATCCTTATCAGGGAGAGTTCGATTGGGAAGATGCTGACAAAGTTGCTGATTT
Source organism: Candidatus Cryptobacteroides sp. (assembly GCA_045644485.1). GTDB lineage: Bacteria > Bacteroidota > Bacteroidia > Bacteroidales > UBA932 > Cryptobacteroides. The sequence goes on from JAZRGY010000002.1 coordinate 9,535, forward strand.
CTGCAGACAAAACGGTATAAAATTACGTGGACACTGTCTTATGTGGCACAAGCAGATCGGAGAATGGATGTTCAAGGATGAGAACGGAAATTATGTTTCCAAGGAGATTCTCTTCGACCGCATGCGCACCCATATCAATGCAGTAGTAAATCGTTACAAGGATATCGTTTATTGCTGGGATGTGGTGAATGAGGCTATCAATGATGATTCTACAAGTCCTGATTTCTATAGAACCACTTCGGGATTCTGGGAAATCTGCCATGATGGCGAGTGGATCGAGAAGGCTTTCCAGTATGCTCGTGAGGCTGATCCTAATGCGCTCTTGTTCTACAACGACTTCAATGAGTGCGATCCTGTCAAGAGACAGAGAATCTACGACATGGTCAAGAAGATGAAGGCTAAGGGTGTTCCAATCGATGGAATCGGAATGCAGGCCCACTACAACATCTTCGGACCAAGCATGAAGGAAGTTGACAAGACCATCAAGATGTTCTCTGAACTCGTTGAGCACATCCACGTGACTGAACTTGATGTAAGACTCACTAACTCTACCGGTGGAAATCAAAGATATGCACAGACTGGAGAAGTGACTCTTAACGAAGAAGATCTCAAGAAGCAGGAAGAATATTATGACGAACTCTTCAAGGTGTTCAGAAAGAACAAGAAGTATCTTGATGTGGTGACTTTCTGGAATCTTGCAGATGCGGATTCTTGGCTGGGACGTCAGAATGCTCCACTTCTTTTCGACTTCAACTTCAGACCGAAACCGGTCTATAGAACAGTAGTCAATTTTAAGGATTAGTTGAAATAATTACTTAAAATTTTAGAATCATGTATTAGACTGGGGGTGGTTCTTCAGAACCACCCCTTATTGTTTTAAGATTCAGACAAATAAATTTATGAAGAAAAGACTTTTCTTATCGGTGACATTGCTGTCCCTTATTATCGGCAGTGCGGTTCAGGCTCAGGAAAAAACATTGAAAGACGTCTATGATGATGCTTTCCTTATCGGAACCGCTATAAATCGTTTTCAGTATAGCGGCCGCGATACAAAAGGTGTAGAAATTCTTTTGAAGCACTTCAATGCCATTACTTCTGAAAATGACATGAAACCGGAGGTTATCCACCCTGATCCGGATACATGGAACTTCGCCCCTGGCGATGAATTCGTCAAGTTCGGTCAGAAACATGGCATGTGGATGCTCGGTCATACTCTTTGCTGGCACAATCAGACTCCTGACTTCTTCTGGTTTGACAAGAAAGGAAATCCAAAGAGTAAAAAGGAACTTTTCGATACGATTGAAGAATACATCAAGGTTGTCTGCACACATTTCAAGGGTCAGGTACAGGCTTGGGATGTCATCAATGAAATCATTGGTGAGGACGGCAAGTATCGTGATCTCGGATGGGTCAAGGCCTTAGGTGGTGAGCAGGATGTTGTGGACGAGTTTGTGAAGCACGTCTTCAGATGTGCCCAGAAGTATGCTCCTGATACAGAACTCTATTACAACGACTTCAATGCATGGCGTCCGGAAAAGGTTGCCGGAATAGCGAGAGTAGTGAAGATGCTGCAGGCTGAGGGTATCCGTATTGATGGTATCGGTATTCAGGGACATTGGGGACTTAACTTCCCTAAGACTGAATATGTGGAGGCTGCGATAGATACATACTCGAGCCTTGGCTTGAGAGTGAATATCACAGAACTCGATATTGACGTGCTTCCTGTTTCCAAGGATGGACAGGTGTTCGGCTGGCAGGGCTTGAAGGATTCTCTATATCAACTCGAAGAGTGGGAAGATTTTCTGGATCCGTATAAAGACGGTCTTCCTGACGAGGTAGAGGAACAGCAGGCAAAGAGATATGCTGAAGTAATGGCGATATTCTACAAACATCGTGATCAGATCGATCGTGTAACTCTTTGGGGAATTACAGATGCGATGTCTTGGAAAAACGGTTATCCTGTTCTTCGTCGAGTAAATTATCCGCTCCTGTGGAAGAGGGACTATACTCCGCACAAGTCTCTTGATGCAGTCTTGAGTATTCCTGAATGGATCAAGTAGCAACTTAAATTATGAAAACCGGCTGGCTGAATGGTCATAGACTATCAGCCAGCCGTCTCTTTGTAATGTAACTTCTCTTACAGTTCCTTGAACCACTTGAAGTTCCACTTTGAATTGTCGCTGTTGAAATCAAACGGTGCGAGGGTAGGGGAAGCATCTCCCAAAGAAACGAGAGCAAGAGGCTCGTCGTGTCCAGGAACGTGTTTAGGCATGATCCTGAATGTGCCGTCAGTCAGTTGATCTATCCTCCAGAGTTGTTCAGGGGCTCCGGTAAATTCATAGACAGCCTCGACTTCCGCATCTGCGGTAGCGGCAAGAGCACGGTTTGTGCCTTCGATGACGATCTTGTAGTATGGCCCTCCGAGATATCCTCCTGCTTCAGGAACAGGAACCACCGACCATCTCTGATGCGGTCTTGCCATGTAGTAGCCGTTTCTTACCTGACATGTTCCATCTGGCCATGTCCCTTCGACGTCAGAGAGTTTCTGCTCTTCCATCTTTACGACAGGTTCATCGTCATTACGTGAAAAACCTCTCCTCTGACCTTCCATTCTTACGAAGTCGCAGACAAGTTCGAGAGCATAACCGCTCCTTACAGATTCGAGTTCATATGTTCCCGGCTTGAATGCCTCTCCTGCGACTGGCCAGCCGTCCTTCCAGAGAAGCGGTCTGATGCCGAGTACGCTCCGTCCGCTCTGGTCCATGTCTGCCTCCCAGTGGAAAGACATCTTCTCCACGCCTTCCTCCTCGACATATCTTCCGAAATGTCCCGGGCCTACGAGACGGCCTTCTGTCGCGATGACCATCTTTCCTCCGCCCTGGATCATCGATCTTCCTACATTGTCGATGAACGGTCCGTTCACGCTTCTTGAGCGTCCTACAACGATGTTGTATGTAGAGTTGACTCCGTCGCAACATGTTCCGTGAGTACCGAGCAGGTAATACCAGCCATCTCTGTACATCATTACGGATGCTTCGCAGTTTCTTGCTATATCGATAGCCTCGTTACCCTCGACTCTTGCTCCGGTCACAGGATCAAGTTCGACCTGCCTGATATGTCCGAAATATGTACCATAGGTGCACCATAGACGGCCGGTTGTAGGATCTAGCAGAAGACCTGCATCGATGGCATTGCAGTCCTCGTCCACGAGAGACTCGGCGACCATCATCGGTTCGGTATATGCGAAATCAGGTGAATTCGGGTCGAGGGTCTTGTTCCACATGACCATGATCTTGCTTGCATGTCCTCCGCCCAAGCCGCCTCCGGTAGTACTATATGCTACCAGATACCTGTCTCCGATCTTCATTGCATCTGGTGCGGCTCCACCGCCGGGACGTACCGCTCCGCTGTACCAGTTCCATCCGTCCTCGGATATGAGTCCGCCACCTCCGGTTCCGAATGTGTAATACTTTCCGTCACATTCCACGATTGTGGAAGGGTCATGAATAAATGGCTTTCCTGACTGTGCCTCTGCCTTCTCTGCCGCAAGGAGACCAAGGATACCGAAAACTGCTATATGAAATATTGAATTCTTGATTTTCATGGCTGTTGTCATTTAATCTATTCACATGTAACGGTAAAGTTCTTTACTGGAGCGCCTGTGTCATCGATGAAACGTGCACAGAACTCACTCATTCCGGGACCGTTGATGGTTGCTCCGCGGAGGATGTTCTTACCCTTCTTGAGGGTTACCCTCTTGGATACTGCGCTGTCGACTCCCATGTGCCTGTCTCCGGAAAGGAGGAGAAGTTCTTCTCCGTTGAGCCACCACATTGCGCCCTTGTTGGATCCTATTGCAAGACGTACATCCTCGATGTCTTCCTCGCAGTTGATCACTGTAACGGTCCAGAATATCACTCCATATCTGTCCTTGTCAAGACCGGTAGCGAAGCGGAAGAGTTTGACGAAGAAGTGGTCGCTGTCCAGGGCATGCCACTCCAGTTTAGCCTTGACCATCTTCTTTGTGTTGTCGGCAGGCGCCTGCGGCCTGCTGGCGTTGAGGTTGACAGGCGGCTGGTATTCCATCTCGACTGTGACCTTGTCTCCGTCTTTAGGGAGTACGGTCATCTGATCCTTGAAATACTCCACAGAAAGGGCTTCTCTTGTGTATGAGTCAGTGAACACCCTGTTGGTTCTGTTTGGCTTGCTGATAGGTTCGAGCATCATCCATCTTCTGATGAATCCCTCGTCGTCCGGGCTTGCCGGCTCGTCTGTTGCCAAAGTGAAGTATCCCTTCAGCGCTTCAGCAACTTCCTGGTCCTTTTTCTTGTTCTGTCCGGATGCAATCTGGAAGCAGAGCATGCAGAAAACAAAGATTGATAAGTGTCTGATATTTTTCATAGTCAGTTAATGTTTTCTGAAATTATAAATAACGGAGTCTGAACATCGGTTCAGGCTCCGTTATTTCAAAATCTTAGTGACCTACTTCTTGAGAACGATCTGATCGAGAAGCACGAGTTTGTCTCCTGAATCGTCAACATTCCAGTACTGAGGCTTTCTTGGACCGTCGCCCTCTACGTGGTGAACAACGTACATGAGTTTGCCTTCCAATGTGCGGAAGAGCATACCATGACCTGAGTTGTTGCCGAGGAACGGCTTAGGCTCCTGTACCCATGGTCCTGCGATGGTGCCTGACTCAGAGTAACATACCAACTGGAGGTAACGCTCGTCACCCCAACCTGACCAGAGCATTCCGAGTTTTCCTGTCTGTGTGCGGAACATCTGAGGACCGTCTGTAACCCAACCTGGCATCTTGCGGCCGAATGTTGCCTCGCCGAGACCGTTCATTTCCTTTACTGAAGGGTTCTCTGAAGCGCGGAACATTGTTACAGGCCACTCTGAAACTGTCTTTGAAAGGTCGCTTGAGAGTTCGATATAGTCCATAGTACCGTCGATGATCTGAGTCCACTCGTGAACGAAGATCATATAAATCTTACCGTTTTCCTCATAGAGAGTACCGTCGATGCAGTCCCACTCTCTTGGCTGCCAGTCATAGTTAGGATCCTCTGTGAATACTTCGTAAGGTCCCTCGATGTTCTTTGAGCGGAGGAGGTAAGTCTGGTTGTGAGGCACGTTGTAACGTCTTGGTACCTGTTCGATAAGGTCGTTGTGATCGTTCCATGTACCTGCATAATAATAGTAGTCGCCGATCTTGAAGATCTCAGCAGCAGCAGGTCCGCCACCTGTCTTGAGCCATGTGCCTTCGATATCGATCACATTGTATGGTCCTTCCCACCATATGAGGTCCTTACTCTTGTAAAGGCGTCCGCCTGTGCTTGTAAGGTAATAAGTCTTTGTTTCAGGGTCAGGAATGATGAACGGGTCACTCATCGAAAGGTCGTTGAAGTGAGTTGTTCTGACCTTGTTCATCTCCTCCATCATGCGGCGTCTTCTTTCCGCCATACCGGTCGTGTCCCTGTTTGCATTTATAAGTCCTCCGAAACTCTTCTGACCAGGGTCAGCGAGAGGAGCCTGCTCACCAGGTTCTACCACCTTTACGGCAGGTTTTTCCGGTGCGTTGTTGCAGCATGAAGCAGCGATGATTGCTGCCGATGCAACTGCGATTAGTCTTAGTGTCTTTTTCATACGCGTTAGATTAATTAGTGTATAATATGGTTATTTGAGTGTTTCTGCTATTTTTTCTGCCAGTGCCACGAATGCCAGACCGTCCGGACGACTCGAAAGAGCCGCAGGTTCGCCGCAGTCGCCGCCTTCGCGGATGCTCTGTACTATCGGAATCTGTCCCAGAAGAGGAATTCCGTATTTTTCGGCCATCCTGATGCCTCCGTCCTTTCCGAAGAGGTAGTACTTCTCGTCCGGATGTTCTGCCGGAGTGAACCATGCCATGTTCTCGACAAGTCCGAAGATAGTCTTGTTAACGCTTTCGTTGCGGAACATGTTGACTCCTTTCTCTACATCAGCCAGGGCTACGTCCTGCGGAGTGCTGACAATGACTGCTCCCTCCATCGGGATGTCATGTACAAGGCTTATATGGATGTCGCCTGTTCCCGGAGGCATATCGATGAGGAGGAAGTCCAGTTTACCCCATCTTACCTGCAGTATCATCTGTTTCAATGCATTACAAGCCATGGGACCTCTCCAGATGAGGGCCTGTTCCGGTCTTGCGAAATATCCGATGGACATCCATTTTACTCCATATTTCTCCATTGGAAGGATGACTTCCTTTTCGCCTTCCTGGATTGCGTCCGGCATTTCGCCCTCGGTTGCGGTCATCTTAGGGACCGAAGGACCATAGACATCGGCATCTGCCAAACCTACCTTGTAGCCGAGACGTGCAAGAGCAACGGCAAGATTTACAGACACGGTCGATTTGCCTACTCCTCCCTTGCCTGATGCTATGCCGATCACATGCTTTACATGTGCGAGTTCTTCTTCTCCAAGATCAAGGCCGGGCTTTTTCTTCGGGACCTCGTCCTTGATGATGGTCTTGACCTCTGCCTTGGTACCTGCAGGGGCGTTTCTGATGATCGAAGCCTTGGCGCTGCCGATGAGATATTCCGCCAATGGGTCGCGATGCTTCGGAAATGCGAGAGTCACTGTGACGGCATCCTCGCTGATCTCGACCTTTTCGACCATTCCGAGTTCTACTATATTCTTATCTCCCTTTGCCGGGTGCTCCACTTCCAGGAGCCATTTCATTACTTCGTTTTCTTTCATTGTAAGTCTCATATGTATTGCCTGATACGTCATTGCGAGAAGCGAAGCGACGTGGCAATATTCATTCTGGTTATTTCACGATAGTCATTTCATCAACAAGATAACCCGCGCCTCCGAATTTGTCGACGATAAAGAGGACATAGCGTATATCTACATTTATACATCTCTGGAGGTCTGGCTCAAACATCACGTCGCTGCTCATTGACTCCCAGTTGCCATCGAAGGCAAGGCCGATGAGTTCTCCGCGGGAGTTCATTACCGGACTTCCCGAATTTCCTCCTGTGATGTCATTGTTGCTGAGGAAGCATGTCGGCATCTTGCCGTCTGTTGTACCGTACTGTCCGAAATCCTTGTTCTTCCACAGTTCCTTGAGTCTTTCCGGAACCACGAATTCCCAATTGTCAGGATCCTCTTTCTCCATCACTCCGTCAAGGGTGGTGTAATGCCTGTATACGACAGCGTCTTTTGGCGAGTATCCCTTTACTGTACCGTATGTCAGTCGCATTGTGAAGTTTGCATCAGGGTATGAAGGTTCGCCTTTCTTCCATTCGAGGAGTCCTGCTGTATATACCTGTCTTGCCTTTGCCAGATTGTCGTCCGACTCCGATGCGAGAGACTGGGCGTTCAGACATTCGTTGTAGATGGCCATTCCGACTGTCACTGCAGGGTCGTTGAGGATATCAACTCCTTTTTCTTCTATTGCAGCCTTGAGACTCTCTGCAGATGTCAAAGCACTTGTATCAAACAGATTGTCTACGAATGCATCAATGTCCATTGTGGCGAAATCCTCAGAAAGTCCCTTGATGTAGTTCTCCGGTGCAGCAATCTCGCGATAGTGTTTGAAGAGAGCCTTCGCCACTTTTCTGTCAGTGTTTACAGAATAATCTCCGTATTGTGACGCAAATCTCTCATATGCGGACTTGATTGCGGTCAACGTATCTTTTCCGCTTGTAATGTCTCTTCCGGAATATATCTTGAGATAGATGCCGAATCTTGTGAGTTCGATATTATAGACAGTCTCTGTCGCTTTTGTGAATGCGAGGTTTGCTGCCTTTCCTGCAGCGATTCCTTCGGAGAGGTCGGCAAGGGCGCTTCCGTACGCTTCCTTGCGCTTGTTGCTTGCATTGACCCAGTCAGTGAACTCCTTTTCCTCCTGCTCCGCTCTTCCTATGATGTCAAGTTTGTCGAAGGCGAGTTTCATTCCCTGCCACTTCTTCCATGCATTCGAAGATCCTGAATACTTGCTCGCATACTGGATCTTTATCTTCGGGTCTGCAAGCATATCCTCGAGAAGTACATCCTGACGTACGGTACGTGCTGCTATGCTTATGTCATTCTTTTCAATCTGGAACTTCAGTTCGGGCGATGTCTGGAAGCGTGTTGTGCGTCCGGGGTAACCCATGATCATTGTATAGTCTCCTTCCTGTACGCCTGCAAGGGATATCTTGAGGTGGTTCTTTGCCTTTAGAGGAACGTTTTCAGGAGAGTATTCTGCAGGATTGTTGTCCTTGTCGGCATAGACACGGAACATGGAAAAGTCTCCTGTGTGGCGAGGCCACATCCAGTTGTCTGTATCTGCTCCGAACTTACCGATCGATGAAGGCGGTGCTCCCACAAAGCGGATATCGGTGTATGTCTTGTATACTATGAGGTAGAATACGTTATTATTATAGAAAGAGGTGATCTGAGCATGACAGTGTGGATTTTCTTTTTCAGCCTTTTCAATGATCTTGTTCATCGCCTTTGCATAATCCTCATCATCTTTCTTTGCAGCCTTGTGCACTGCTGCTGTCACATCCTGCATGTATTCCAGGAAAGTCACGCTAAGTCCCTGGCAAGGGAGTTCCTCGCTACGGTTCATGGCCCAGTATCCGTCCTTGAGATAGTCGTGCTCGACGCTGCTGAGTTTCTGGATGTTGCTGTATCCGCAGTGGTGGTTGGTCACGAGAAGGCCTTCTCCTGAAATGATCTCTCCGGTGCATCCGCCTCCGAACTGTACGATCGCGTCCTTAAGGGAACTGTTGTTTATGTCGTAGATCTGCTTTGGGGTGAGTTCGCAACCCAAGTCCTTCATGGCGTTCGCATTCATTTTCTGAAGGAGCGGAAGCATCCACATTCCTTCGTCCGCCAGTGCGCTGAAGCACACTGTCAATGATGTAATGATTGTTGCAATTCGTTTCATATATTCTGTTGTAAATTTAATCATCCGTTAGAACAGTGTAGGTTCCAGTTGCTTGAGGTGGAAACTCTTCCTGTGGTGCGGAGTATATCCGTGCGCTATGATTGCATCAATATGTTCCTTTGTAGGATATCCCATGTTACGTTCCCATCCGTACTGTGGATATTCCTTTGCCAGATTACGCATATATTCGTCCCTGTATGTCTTTGCCAGAACGGATGCGGCAGCAATTGACGCAAATTTCCCGTCTCCTTTGACGACGCATTGATATGCATATCCGTCGAATGGCTTGAATCTGTTTCCGTCTATAAGAAGAAGATCAGGTTTTTCTGAAAGTCTGCGGACCGCTCTCTGCATTCCGGTAATAGAGGCGTTGAGTATGTTGATTGTGTCTATTTCTTCCGCTGTGACCTCCTCGACAGCCCATGCTACAGCCTCTTTTTCTATTATAGGTCTGAGAATCTCCCTGGCTTTTTCAGTCATCTTTTTCGAATCGTTCAGCAGAGGGTGATGAAAATCTTTCGGCAGAATCACTGCAGCAGCGAATACAGGACCAGCCAGAGGGCCTCTTCCTGCCTCATCGCATCCTGCTTCCACCTTATCCGCATACAGATAGTTCAAAAGATGTGGTTCATTGCGCATTCCGCAAAAATACACAATCTATTCGTTCCTATCAAGTGATTTTTTTAGCATTGTGATGATTTCGTTCTTTGTGGATATTGTTTCTTCCTGAGTGTGGACAAGTTTTTCCAGATCGGCAATCCTTTTCTCGAGAACAGATACCCGTCCCAGATACTCTTCCTTCATGTCTTCGAGCCCGGGACCTTCCATCTGGATGGGACGATAACCCAGCACGAGTTCTTCTGTCGTGGTGTCAAGGAGCGTCGCGATCTTCAGCAGATTGGCATTCACGATAGAAGTCTCTCCCTTTTCGAGGTCGCGATAGGCTGTCAGGGACATTCCCATCTTGTACGCCATCTCTTCCTGAGTGTACTTCTTTGATCTTCTGAGGTTGCAGATGTTCTTTTTTATCGAATTGTTGTCCATGACCGAAACAATGATTTCATACATAGACAAAATTATCCCATATGGTGACCTGAGTTAAACCGGATATTCTTGTGAATAATCGGAAAATCCGACTAAAAAACGGAAAAAACAATAAAAAAAAGAAAAATATGCAGCCTTTTCCGGTGCTTTCGTCACAAAAGTTTGTTTTTCTCGATATATGCGGACAGATTTGCGAATATTAAAAACATGCGGTTATGGATAATGATATCAGGTATCTGCTGCTTTGCGGCAGACTTATGACAGGGAAAAGTATCGAGGATCTCTACATCGACATTACGGATGCAGATAATATGTTATATGGTACTCTGGGGATGTCTTCAGAAGATATTCTTGAAAACATATTACAGGAGCCCGGACATTCTTTGTGTAAATAACTATGCGTAAATATTGATAATGCGACAGATTTTTTTTAGATTTGCGAGGATGTGTCTTAAATGACACTGGATGAACACATAATTATAAACACAATAACACAAAAACTGATGAAGACTTATTCAACTCAAAACATCCGTAATGTGGTTCTGCTTGGTAGCACCAAGTCAGGTAAGACCACATTATCTGAAGCGATGCTTTACGAAGGTAAAGTAATTGATAGAAGGGGAACGGTAGAGGCAAAGAACACAGTTTCTGACAATGCCGAGATCGAGCAGATCAACCAAAGGTCGATCTATGCTACTCCGCTTTATGCTGAGTTCATGGATACGAAGTTCAATATCGTCGACACTCCGGGTGCTGATGACTTTGTGGGAGGCGCAGTGTCTGCATTCAAGGTATGTGACCTTGGAGTCCTTGTTGTAAATGCGCAGCAGGGCGTTGAAGTAGGTACTCAGATTTTTTCTCGTTATGCGAAGGAATACGGAATTCCTATGATTGTGGCTGTAAACCAACTCGATGGTGAAAAGGCAAACTGGGAGGGAACTCTCGAATCATTGAAGGAGACATTCGGTGGCAAGCCGGTAGTCGTTCAGTATCCTGTGACTGTAGGACCTGAATTTGACGGTTTTGTGGATGTTCTCAAGATGAAATATTATCGCTTCGAAGGCGATACAGGAAAACGTCAGGATCTTGAGATTCCTGCAAATATGCTTGAGGAGGCAGAAGAACTCAGAAGTGCTCTTATCGAGCGTGCCGCAGAATATGATGACACACTCATGGAGACATTCTTCGAGCAGGGCGTACTTTCTGAGGACGAAATCAGAAAGGGACTCGGTATCGGTATCCGTCAGGGAGATGTGATGCCAGTGTTCTGTCTTTCAGCAAAGAAGGATATCGGCGTTAAGCGTCTCATGGAGTTTACAATCCGTACAGCGGCTTCTCCAGCAGAGCGCAAAGTCGTGACAAAGGATGGAAAAGAACTTGAGTGCAAGGTGGATGCACCTGTTTCACTCTTCATATATAAGACTGCTGTGGAGCAGCACCTCGGAGAAGTTGCATACTTCAAGGTGATGTCAGGAAAACTCACAGAAGGTATGGACCTCGAGAACCCTGAAACAGGCGACAAGGAAAGAATTTCCGCTATCTACGCCGTTGCAGGTAAGAAGAAGGAGAAGGTTACTGAACTCAGCGCAGGAGACATCGGATGTACTGTAAAACTCCGTGCTGCCAAGACAAACGTAACTCTTTGTGCACCAGGATCAGATATCGCATATCTCGACATCAAGTTCCCACATTACAAGTATCGTTGTGCTGTCAAGGCAAAGGATGCAAAGGACGAGGAAAAGGTAAGCGAGGCAATGGCAAAGATTGCAGCTGAAGATCCTACATACATCATCGAATATCACAAGGAGCAGAAGCAGACTATCCACAAGGGTATGGGTGAGCAGCATGTGAACATCCTCAAGTGGAGACTCCAGAACGAGAACAAGCTCGAGATCGAGTTCTCTGCACCTAAGATCTCATACCGTGAGCCCATCACAAAGGTTGCATGTGCTGACTATCGTCACAAGAAGCAGTCAGGTGGAGCAGGTCAGTTCGGAGAGGTTCATCTCCTCATCGCTCCTTACCAGGAGGGTGTCGATCCAGGTAACCGCTTCAAGGTTGATGGAAAAGAGCTCGTTCTCAACATCAAGGGTAAGGAAGAGTTTGACCTTCCATGGGGTGGTAAGCTCGAGTACTACAACTGTATCGTAGGTGGTGCTATCGACGCACGCTTCATGCCTGCTATCCTCAAGGGTATCAACGAGAAGATGAGCGAAGGTCCTCT
>JAZRGY010000003.1:0-4133 GCA_045644485.1 Candidatus Cryptobacteroides sp.
ACGAAGGCATCTCCTTTGATAACAGTCTTGGGCAGGTAACCTTTGACAACAGCCTTGCTGAGTATTTCCGAATCGGGGGTCATGCGGATGGTGCCCAAGTCTGTGCCGTGTACCGATGTTATGTAGGGGTCATATCCGATGAAGGAAATATTGACCATGGCAGCCTGCGGGGCCGCTCCGAGGACGAAGACTCCGAGTGTATCGGTCATGGTTCCGCTGATGTAGGTCGAATCTGCCTTCTGGAGCATTACATTGGCATAGGCCAACGGCTCATCGTTTTCATCGATGACCCTTCCTTTGATGGCTTGTGCTGATGCGTTCATCTGAAGTGCCACCAGCGAGAGGGGAACAGCGGCAACGAGAATCATTTTCTTGGAAGTTCGTTTCATGCTTACAATAGTTTTAATGGTTAAACTTTGTAATTATGACGAACCGATTCTTTATATGTTGCAAAAAACTCCCTCCCATAGTCGAGATGCCTTCTCTATATGGGAGGGAGTTGCCTTTTTATATCAGAAGTTTACTGCGGACGTCTGCGCATTGGCATCTGAGGAGCGACTTCCTTATACTCGAAGTAGTCGAAGTCTGCATAGCCTTTCTGTGAAGGAGACTGAGCCCAGAGGCCGAGCATGATACCTGTGAAGTTTCCGAGGGTTTCTGTACTGATGAAGCGTGCATCAGCCTTTCCGACCTCCTTGAACTCCTTGCCGTCAGTCGAATACCAGAGGATGTACTGGTTGCGGTTACCTGTAAGGCGGAGCCATACCTTTCCGCTGTTCACTGCTACCTCTTCAGTATGGTTGACAGGACCGAAGGTGTAGTTTGTACCTACAACCCACTTGCTGCCCTTCTTCTGGAGATATACGTCATAGTGTCCGTTGTAGTCCATGTATACTGTCATTCCGGCCTTGTCGCCGTTGCTTGCCTTTCCGAGTTCCACGCATGTCTCAGCCTGGAAGTTGAAGTCTTCCTGACGGAAACCTACGAATGAAGGAGAGTTTTGAAGTTCGTTGAGGCCTTCTGCCGAACCGTACATGCGGAGTTTTCCATTCGCAACCTGATATCTTTCCTCGACAGGCTTGCGGAGCCATGACCACTTAGGTCCGAGAGGCTCGTTGAACTCGTTACGCGCTGGATCTGCCTCAAACGGCTTCTGAGGAAGTGTAGGCACATCCATTCTGAGAGCGATCTCGCCATTTCCGTTCACTACAGGCCATGCATTCTTGTCCCAACGTACAGGTGCTACGAATGTTTCGCGGCCGAGGAGATGGACCAGACCATGATTTACACGGAAAGCCAGACATACAAGCCACCATGAACCGTCATGAGCCTCCACGAGGTCGGCATGTCCCACGCCCTGGATAGGGCTGCCCTGTGCTGCAGATGTGAAGTGGGTGAGGATAGGGTTGTTCGGAGCCGGATCATATGGACCTTCTACATTACGGCTGCGTGCGATGGTCTCGCTATGAGCGAATTCTGTACCGCCTTCTGCAATCATGAGGTAGTACCAGCCGTCCTTCTTGTAGATGTGCGGAGCCTCAGGATAGCGGCCGCCCATTCCGTTCCATACGACCTTAGGTTCGGTCAGGATCTCTCCTGTATCAGGGTTGATCTGACTGATCATTACGCTTGTACCTGTAGAACCTGTGTACCAGCACTTTCCGTCCTCATCCCAGAAGAGTGAAGGGTCGATGCCGCCCATCGCTACAGGAATAGGGTCAGACCACTCTCCGGCAGGGTCTTCTGCAGTAACGATGAAGTTACCGAGGCTGGAAGTGTTTGTGGTGATCATATAGAACTTGCCGTTGTGGTGGCGGATGGTAGGAGCATAGATTCCCTGGCTTGAGTTTGCACCTTCGAGTTGGAGTTGAGATTCACGTGTGAGTACGTGTCCGATCTGCTTCCAGTTCACAAGGTCCTTGCTATGGTAGATAGGAACTCCTGGAAAATATTGGAAACTGCTGGTTACGAGATAATAGTCTTCTCCTACGCGGCATACGCTAGGGTCAGGAGAGAAGCCTTTCACTACCGGGTTGCTGAATCCCTGGGCAAAGGCTGCGGACGAAGTTATCGCCAGAATAAGAATGGTAATTAATCGTTTCATTGTGTTATTCGTTATGTATTTCGGTCAAAGATATGTATTTTTTGTCGGTTAAAGACTTTTTTCTGTCAGTTCACGGATTATAAGTTCGCGTTTGATGGATTTTCCCAAGGCATATTCGCCGAAGTCGATAGCCGTATCTGCAAGGATGCTGTCCAGGCATAAGTCATCACCTTTGAATATTGTGGACTGTGCCTTGTTGTGGATTTCGCGAATCTTGTCCAGACCTTCCTTAGGGATTACAAGGTGGCATGGGATGATTACAGAGATCGGATTCAACCCTATCGCATGTGCCACAGCGCGCACTCCTGCACGGTTCTGGCATAACTCAGCAAAGTCGCTATAACAGATCAGATGTCTTCCCGTCTGACTTCCTTCAATATCCTCCTGTCCATCATCCCCATATCTCTCATTCTCCCCGTCATTCCCGACCCTCCCGTTTGACTCGTCATTCCCGACTTGATCGGGAATCCCTTCCTGTGGCTCCACCTTATGGGTCAACTCCCAAAGTTTCCTCCAGACCTTTTTCTGAAATTCCGTTCCGAACAGCATAAGGTCTTCCCATTCGGTTTCCTGACGAAGTTTCCAGATGTCATCAAAACAGACTGCTGTAGCAGTTATCTCGTCATAAATCTTTTTCTGGACAGGCTTTCTTCCCTTGCCTTTTCTGCCGGTCTCTGTCTGCGAGAGATGATTGGAGATAGTAGCAAGCAAACTGTAATCTGTCGATATGCCAGCAATCTTTCCGTCGATGCGGATCACTATCCATTTTCTGTCGGTTTTCATAACTGAGAATTCACAATTCCCAAATTTACAAAAACTTACCGGGATTTCCTAGTTTTTAATGTGATGAGGGTGATTTCCGGGCGGACGCCGATGCGGGCTGGGAAGATTGTTTCGCCGAGACCGGGGTTTACGTAGAGGTGTTGGTTGTCGTTGGCATACAGACCTCGGTACTGCGGGAACATGTAGCGGCTCGGACACCATCCGAAAAGTGAGAACTGCATGGCATGGGTATGGCCTGAGAGGGTGAGAGGAAAGTCCTGACCGACTATTTCAGATTCCCAGTGCAGCGGGTCATGCGAGAGCAGGATGCGGAACATGCCGTCGGTGCCGGCCGCGGCCTGCGGCAGGTCGCCCTTCGATGGGAAGTGTCTCGAAGGGGAAGTGTTCTCGACTCCGACTACAGCGATCGAATCCCGGTCGCGGCCTATGACCTTGTTTTCGTTCAGCAGGAGTGTCCACCCCATCTTTCTTTCCGATGCGATCAGATCTTCAAAGGCCTTTGACCTGCTTTCCTTGTCCATGTCCGAATACATGCAGTAATCGTGGTTGCCCAACACGGAAAATACTCCGTCTGTCGCCTTAAGGTCGCTCAGGATTCCGTTCAGGCCGTTCAGTTCTGAAGGATCCATTGTTATAAGGTCTCCGGTAAAGGCTATCAGGTCCGGATCAAGGGTATTTATCTTTGTCACAGCCTTCTGCATATGCTTCTGCCTTTTCTCGAATGAGCGGGCGTGGATGTCGGATATGTGTATTATCCTGTAACCGTCAAATCCGGCAGGCAGTTCCTCGTGGGTGATTTCAATTGTTTTTACCTTGAACAGGTTCCTTTCCACAAGGGCTCCATATGCTATTGCCACAGGAGGTATCAGGAGGGTCAGACATCCCAACAGGAAGGCCTTTTTGAAAGGAATGCCCGTCAGGAGTTTCAGGAACCCGCAGACCAGTGCATCTGCGATAATTATGCTGATCCAGCATACGAGGATGATGGATAGGGTAGCGTAAGTTTCAGTCGTCATGTTCTTCATATGTTCTTGTCTGGCGCAAATATAATGTAATTTTGCATGCCAGATAAAGTTATCAACAATCCAAAATGCTGAAATTCAATATTTTTGTTGATAAATAAAAAATTATTCGTATATTTGCAGCCCCCAAAATATGGGGAAATGAACATAAATTATTTATTAACAAACATTTATGCCTACAATTCAACAATTAGTTCGCAAAGGCCGCGAGGTTATCGAAGAGA
>JAZRGY010000004.1:0-8769 GCA_045644485.1 Candidatus Cryptobacteroides sp.
CCGGTTATCTACGTGAGGAAGTCCGTGAGATATCTTATAAAGTACGGCAGGAGATGCTCTGCCGACAGGTAGAGATGAATTCCGTACTTGCTGCCGTGAAGGAATCCGGCTTCAAATACTACCGTCTTTGGGTAAATTCGACACGAACTGTTGCTCTTAATGTAAAGTTGAGCGGGAACAGAGAAGTCGATGTCACTCTCTATTCCCGCCATATCAACGGAATGCTTGATGTCTTGATTGAAGATCTTAAGGCCGCCGAGAAAGGCGAGGAAACGAGGCTTCCTTGCCGTATCTATGAGGCTACCGGCAACTGGGATGTTATACAGTAAGTCTTTTGAACAACTCTGGATCTGCGTCAGTAAGTTTCTTCATGTCAATATGGGTACATGCTTCCTCGCTGAGGAAGACAGAGGTCGATCCGGTGTTTGCCGGGTCCCAGGTCATGAGTATGACATGCGTCTTGAGAGCCTTAAGTTTACGTGCAAGCATTTCGTGGTCGGCATCTCCGCTTATGAGGACCACGTAATCGAAATGACGGAAAATAGTCATTTCGTATGTGTCAAGGGCAAACCAGGTGTCTACGCCCTTTTCAATGACTCCACCCTTAGGGTTGATACGTAAATGCTTGTAATGGAATATGATATCGTTCTCAATCAGAGTGTCTTCGAAAGCCCTTTCACTAAAAAGCAGATTTCTCTCCTGTGCCTCTTTGGCACGATATCTTCCTCTGTAGTAGTGTGCCTCGGTTATATACAGATCGGAACGTTCTATTCCGAATCTTTGCCCGATTATCTCCGGAATGAAACCCAAAAGATTCTTTACATTTACACGTGAGGCAGTATTTTTGGCGTGTAATCCCTCGTTTATCTTAGCGAAATATCCTCCGTCGATGAATACGCCGATCGATAGATTGTCTGTATGTGCCATATTTGTCAGTTTTAATTATTTGATAAATACCATTTCATCGAAGAGATAGTCTGCTCCTCCAATCTTTTCAATTGTAAAGAGGACATAGCGGATATCGAGTGCTATGTTGCGGCATATCTCAGGGTCGAACACTATGTCACTCATGGTTCCTTCCCATACGCGGTCGAAATTCAGACCGATAAGGTCGCCGTCCGCATTGATGACCGGACTTCCGGAATTTCCTCCGGTCGTATGATTGGTCGCTATGAAACATACAGGAACCTCTCCTGATGCATCTGCCCATCTTCCGTAATCCTTTGTGGCATAGATATCACGCAGACGTTGAGGGATGTTGTAATCAAAGATTTCAGGATTGTCCTTTTCCATGATGCCCTTTATGGTAGAAGAAGGTGTGTAATATACACCGTCAGAAGGGGAGTAACCCTTTATATGTCCATAGGCCACGCGGAGTGTTAGGTTGGCATCCGGATAGAATGCCTCTCTTCCTGCCGGCCCGTCTGTCGCTTCTGCAAAATCCATCTGTCCGCGCATATAGTCACGGTATGCGAGGTCAAGTTCGCGGTTCAGACGGGTGGTGTGAGGCTGTACATCATTGCTGTACCATTTGAGGAATTCGTTGAAGAACCTGAAGGCCGGATCGGCAAAGACCATGTCCTTGTCACCCTCGGCCAGTGCGTTTACACGCTCCGGATCTGCAAATACAGATGTTTCGAACAGGTCGTCAGCCCATGCCGATGCATTGCCGTATTGCGCCATCTGTTCCTTGTAATATGCCGGCTTGAAATCTTCCGGTACATTCTTTTCATACTCGTCCATTACTGCTACGAATGATTCCTTGTCGATCGGCATATACCAGTCCTTGTAGAATGATTCAGCAAGATCGGCAGCCTTTTCCCTGTCGAATGTCACTGCGTCGTCCTTTGTTACAAAGAGCCTTGCCATACTCATGGCGAAGTTGGCAAGTTCGATTGTACGTACGGTCTCGCTATAGTAGTCTGTTGCAAAAGAATACGGCTCAAGTTCCTTGTATAATGCAGCAATCTTATCTGTGAGGCCTTCGTACTGGGTTCCCTTTGCCCATGCAGCGAATGCCTTTTCATATTCCTGCTTTACGGATACGGTCTTCATCTTTCTGATACCCTTGACCTCTCCCTGCCACTTCTTCCAGGCATTGGAAACGCTTGCGTTCTTGGAAGAATACTGGATACGCACCTTCTGGCTCTGAGCCTGATGTGAGTTCATTATGTTCAGACGAAGGGTGCGGAGTGCGATCTTATGCGGATCGGAAACTTCTTCTATGTATCTCACACCTTCTGAGTGGATATACTCCTTTGTACTTCCTGGGAAACCGTAGATGAATGTGAAGTTACCTTCCTGTACTCCTTTGGTCGATATCCGGAAGAACTTTTTAGGCTTGTATGGTACATTATCCTGAGAATAAGGAGCAGGATTGTTGTCCTTGTCTGCATATATGCGGAACATCGAGAAGTCTCCCGTGTGGCGAGGCCACATCCAGTTGTCTGTATCGCCTCCGAACTTGCCTATCGACGAAGGCGGGGCTCCTACCAGACGGACGTCACTATACTCCCTGTATACGAAGAGAAAATACTGGTTACCGTAGAACAGGGCCTCTACTGTTGCTCTCAGACCCTTTCCATCCTTTGTCGCTTCGGCGATCAGAGCATCACTGTTCTTCTTGACAAGTGATACTCTCTCTTCCTCGCTCATCTTTGGATCATATCCCTTGAGGATGGTGTCTGTGACATCTTCCATTCTGTCGAGGAAACTTACGGTGAGTCCCTTGTTAGGAAGTTCTTCGTTGCGGCTCATCGCCCAGAATCCGTCCTTCAGGTAGTCATGCTCCACGCTGCTATGCTGCTGTATCTGTGAGTAGCCGCAATGGTGATTGGTGAGAAGGAGTCCCTCAGGTGAGATGAGTTCTCCTGTGCATCCTCTTCCGAAGAGCACTACAGCATCCTTGAGCGAAGCCTGATTGATACTGTAGATGTCATCTGCATCGAGTCTGAAGCCTTTTTCCTGCATGTCGGCTATCCTTTGCGATATAAGGGAAGGAAGCCACATTCCTTCGTCCGCCATTGCCGAATGCCCGGTAACAGCGGCCAGTATGAGCGAAAGGATAGTTCTGATTGTCTTTTTCATAGTATATCTTCTTTTTCAAACATTGATCTGTAGTACTCTGCCTTTTTGTCCAATGGCAGTGGATAGGCTCTGGATGAGGATGGCATTCTCCAAAACTTTATCGTACTGCTGCACCATACCCATTCTCCGACGGCCGGTTTCCGGCAACCGAATATTTCCGTGATTATATCAGTCGCTTTCTGTCCTGTAGTCACGATCGTCCTGCATTCTGGAATCCTTGCAAGCAATGCATGGATGTCTGTAGGGGTTACGACTTCCAGAAATTTGTCGGAGGCATTGTCCTTGAGTCTGCGGATTTCACATGCCGTGTCATACATGGCTATTCCCTTTTCTGCCGCGAAGCCGGCACATCTGTCCCTGTCGAATCTATGTTCTTTATTGCCATCATTGCCGGAGGCGACGAAGTGGTCCTTGTCATCAAAGAATATGAGTCCGAATATACGCCACATGTCATTTATCCAATTGGGGTAAAAGAACTCCATGGACCATCTCTCCTTCTTCGGAGGGAAACTTCCAAGCATCAGTATCCGTGCCCCTTCAGGTAAGAAAGGCTGTAACGGATGTTGCTCTATGGGTATATTTTCAGTTGCCATGAATGCAAAGATAAAAAACTTTGCTTAACTTTGTAAGAACTCTTGACTGATATAAGGAACAGATAACACACAATAACCGATTTATGAAGAAAATTGCTTTGATGCTTGCTTTTGCAGCATTGTCATTGACTGCCATTGCGCAGCCAGGAGGTGGTCCTGGATTCTGGGGACCTAGGCAGGAGACTATCAAGGTATGGCCCGATGGTGCTCCTAATGCTTTTACTTATGATGTAACCAAGGATCCTCATGGAGATCAGTATCAGGAAGCCATCCTGGAGATCTATCCTGCAAGAAATCCTAACGGACGCTGTATCATCATCTGTCCTGGTGGCGGATACGCAGTACTTTCCATGACTCACGAAGGACGTGACATCAGACAGTGGCTGAATGCGCGCGGATTTACATGTTGTCTTCTTCAGTACAGAATGCCTAGAGGTCACCATGACGTTCCTCTGAGTGATGTGCAGCAGGCTATGCGTATAATGCGTGGTCGTACTGATCTGGGAATCACCCATATCGGAGTTATGGGATTCTCTGCCGGAGGACACCTTGCCTCTACAGCCTCTACCCATTACATCGACGCAGTTACGCGTCCTGACTTCCAGATTCTTGTGTATCCTGTGATTACATTCGAGAAGCCTTATACCCACGATGGTTCTGTGTTCGGACTTCTTGGTGAGAATCCTTCCCAGGAAATGCTTGACCTCTATTCAAATCAGAAGCAGGTTACTTCTGACACTCCTCCTGCATTCATCCTTGCCGCTACAGATGATTTTCTTGTGCCGGTGAAGAACAGCCTTCTTTATTATGAGGCTCTTGTGGAGAATAAGGTGAGTGCGACTATGCATATCTACCCTTCAGGTGGTCATGGTTTCGGTTGGGGAGATAATTATATCTACAAGACCGAGTGGAGCGAGGAACTTGAGAAATGGTTTGACACTGTAGTATTGAAATAGGACTTTGACGTTCAGGAAAACATACCGCCCGACGAAATCACTTCGCCGGGCGGTTTTCAGTTCGTTCAATATTTATGTCTAACATCTAAAAGTCATCTTGTCTTTTGCACATATTGTGCCAGTGATTCAAATCATATCATTAAATATTTTTCTAAATTTTAATTTAGAAAAATTCAAAATTAAAATATTTGTATTATATTTTCATCAGAAAAACATCCGTAACAAGGAGATTGACTTAAATGTCTTCTTACAATGTCATGTCGAGCGACCAGCGGGAGTCGAGACGTCTTTATTGAGATTTCTCCATTCGCTTCGCTCAGTCGAAATGACAATATCGGACTTTAAGTCAGCCTTTATAGGAGGAGGGTAACGTATATACATGTTTTCATGTTATGCACGTCCTGAATCAAAGAGATAAGTTATTGATTGAATTAGAATTAACTGAAATAGAAAACATGAAAAGCATTAAAGGAACAAGAACCGAGCAGAACCTGCTCAAGTCATTCGCAGGCGAGAGCCAGGCAAGATCACGTTATACATTCTTTGCAGAAGTAGCGAAGAAGGAGGGTTACGAGCAGATAGCAGGAGTCTTCATGGAGACTGCCGAGCAGGAAAGAGAACACGCAAAGAGATTCTTTAATTTCCTTGAAGGAGGTGATGTTGAAATCACTACAACATATCCTGCAGGTGTGGTAGGAACCACTCCGGAGAATCTTCTTGCAGCGGCAAAGGGTGAGAATGAAGAGTGGGATGTACTTTATAAGGAATTTGCAGAAGTCGCTTCCGAAGAAGGTTTTCCTGCGATTGCCGCAACATTCAAGAATATTGCTAAGGTTGAGGCGGAGCATGAGCGCCGTTACCTTAAACTCCTGAGCCGCTTGTCGGAAGGAGATTTCTTCAAGAGAGACGGTAAGATCTGGTGGCAGTGTCGCAACTGCGGTTATATCGTGGAGGCAGAGGCCGCGCCAAAGACATGCCCTGCATGCCTCTTCCCACAGGCTTACTTTGAGCCTATGAAGGAAAATTACTAGACATTATCTATAATATTTCATCCCGGACCTTGCTTATTTCAGGGTCCGGGATGATTTTTTTGCTATATTTACGCATTAAACCTGATGAATCTATGGAAAACGGATGTTATAGGCTTACCTGGAGGGAAAGAATCGGTTTCAGTTGCGGTGACCTCGCACAGAATCTGATCTATCAGACGGTAAGCATCTGGCTGCTTTTCTTCTATACGAATGTATACGGACTCAAGCCAAGTGTCTCTGCAGTGATGTTTCTTGTTGTACGCATCATTGATGTGATATGGGATCCTGTTGTGGGAGCCTTTATCGATAAAGCCAATCCTCGTTGGGGAAAATACCGTTCATGGCTTATCTTTGCCGGTATTCCTCTGGCTGCATTCGCTATCTTATGTTTCTGGAACGGGTTCAGCGGTTCCCTTCTCTATGCATATGTGACATATGTGGGCATGAGTATGTGCTTTACTCTGATAAATGTACCGTATGGAGCCCTTAATTCTTCTCTTACAAGAGATACTGACGAGATCACGATTCTTACGAGCGTGAGAATGCTTCTCGCCAATCTTGCAGGTCTTATAATAAAGACTCTTCCTCTTGTAATAGCGATCTTTGCTCCGAAAGTATATAATGCAGATACCGGCAGGATGGAAGCCGTATATAATACTCCGGAATCAGCCTCTGCCTGGTTCATTACAATGAGTATTTTTGCTCTGGCAGGCTTGGCGCTTCTGATCTTCTGCTTCTTCGAGAGCAAGGAACGTATCGTTATGGATGAGAAGGAGACTTCCAAGGTGCAGGTAAGCGATCTTTGGATGGAACTTGTCCGTAACCGTCCGCTCCGTATCCTGTCCTTCTTTTTTATCATAGCCTTTACGACAATGAGCATCAGCAATGCCGCTGACTCATATTTCATGACATACAACATCGGAGCGACTCCTTTCATGACCACTGTATTCATGTGGCTTGGTACCATCCCTGCATTCGTCTTCCTGCCTCTGGTCCCGGCAATAAAGAAGAAGGTAGGCAAGGCTGGAATGTTCCGTATATTCATGGGTATATCGATTGTGGGAATGGTGCTCATGTATGCTGTTGTATCTGTACCTGCCTTGAAATCATGTTTTCCGCTTTTATGTATAGTCCAGTTCATGAAGAGTGCTGGAGTGCTTGTGGCTACCGGATATATGTGGGCTCTTGTTCCTGAGGTTGTCACATTCGGAGAATATACGACCGGAAGGAGGGTGGCGGCGATTGTCAATGCCCTGATATGTATATTCATGAAGGCTGGAATGGCTTTAGGTGGAGTCATACCAGGTCTGGTGCTCGCCAGGGTTGGTTTTGATGCGGCCTTGAAGGTGCAGACTCCGTTGGCAGAGCAGGGCATCTTATCGCTAGTGACTATTATTCCTGCAGTGCTTTTTGTTGTGGCAATATTCGTGATAGGAAAGTATGAACTCTCAGACGAGAGGATGGATGAAATAAATATGGAAATTGCTAAAAGACGATGATTATGAAATATTCTTCAAATCCTGACGTGATAACACGAGATTACTTCGATTCTCTTCTTCTTGAAACACGTTATATCGATTCGGAATTGCCCTCTACCAGAATAGAACTCTTTGGAGAGGAGTTCGAGACTCCGATAATGACTGCCGCTCTTTCTCATCTTCATAATCCTGCTGATGGAATGGCTGTCTATGGTAAGGGTGCGGCTCTAGCGGATGCAGTCCATTGGGTGGGGATGGGTTCTGATGAAGAACTTGAAAGCGTTGTCGCTACCGGAGCGCGGACCATAAAGATCATAAAACCTCATGCAGAAAACAAGGAGGTCTTCCGTAAGATAGAACACGCTGTTGCTGCAGGATGTTTTGCGGTAGGTATGGATACAGACCATGCATTCAACTCTATAGGAGGATATGATGATGTGTTCGGTCTTCCTATGAAGTCGAAAAGCGTTGAGGAAATTTCAGAGTTTGTGCAGGCAGCAGGTGTGCCGTTCGTCGTGAAAGGAGTATTGAGTCCTCGTGATGCGGAGAAATGTGCCAAGGCAGGATGTGCAGGACTTGTCGTCTCGCATCACCACGGGATGGTTGATTATTCGGTACCTCCTCTTATGGTTCTTCCTGATATCATTTCTGCAGTTGGTCGTGAAATGCCGGTATTTATAGATTGTGGAATAGAAAGCGGTATGGATGCATATAAATGTCTTGCCCTTGGTGCAAAGGCTGTATCTGTGGGCCGTCATCTGATGCCTCTTTTGAAGGATGGACCTGACGCTGTTGCTAAGAGAATATATGAGATGAATGCTGAACTTGCCGGCATCATGGCGCGTACAGGAGTAAAATCCCTTGCCGACATGGACCCGACCGTGATACATAGGAGGACATTCTGATGTTGTTGGGCATTTCATCTCAATTGGAACATTCCTCTCCGCAGGAATGGGCTGAAAAACATGTCTCGCTTGGTCTCAAGTCGGTTAATTTTCCTGTTTCATATACTGATGGAGAGGAAAGGTTCATGTCCTATAAGCAGGCTGCAGATAATGCCGGACTTGTGATTGCAGAAGTCGGTGTCTGGCGAAATACTCTTGCTGCAGATCTGCAGGAACGCAGGAAATGGATTGATTATTCCATAGGGCAGTTGAGGATGGCAGATGCGATAGGAGCGGTATGCTGCGTGAATGTGGTCGGTACTCCTTGCGGTCCGAGATGGGACGGAGGATATCGCGGTAACTTCAGCCCTGAAATATGGAAGGATGCTGTGAGCATGATACGTGAGATTATCGATACTGCCCGTCCGGAACATACCAGGTTCTGTATAGAGTCCATGCCATGGATGATCCCGAGCAGTCCGGATGAATATGTACGTCTGATCGATGCTGTCGACCGTCCGGAATTCGGAACACATCTGGATGTGGTCAATATGATAACCTCTCCTCATAGATATTTCTTCAATGACGAGTTTCTACATGAATGCTTCGAGAAACTGCATGGCACCATCTGCAGTTGCCATCTTAAGGATGTCCGCCTGAAGGAGGAATATACCTTCCAGTTGGAGGAATGTGCGTGTGGAAACGGAGTTCTTGACCTGGAACTTTACGCCAGTCTTGCT
>JAZRGY010000005.1:0-4972 GCA_045644485.1 Candidatus Cryptobacteroides sp.
GTTATAATAATTAGAGACGGTAAGGTTGATATCACAGGTTGGAGCGGTACAATTGCTACTTCGGGTAAGAGTGGCCATAAAAATGCTGGAGCGATTTGGGTGCGTGGAGACAAGGCTGCAAAGGTTACTATCGGCTCTGGTGTTATTTTAAAGGGTAACAACTGGGCTGAAACTGCAGAGGGCCAGACAGATTGTATGGCAACTGTATATGTTTCAAATCCAAATGGATATGTGACTATTAACGGCGGTGAGTTCTATTGTGTTCAGCAAGAGCAGGTAGAGGGTCAGAATCAGATTCTTAACTTCAAGAACTCATTCACAACAAAGAACATCGTTGTAAACGGTGGTACATTCTATGGTATGGACCCAGCAAAGGGTAATGGTGTAGAGGTATCATATGTTGCAGATGGTCTTGTGTCAGCAGAAATTGAGGATGGCGTATATGTGGTAACTGACACTCCTGATGGCAAGCAGTGGATTATTGATGCTTATGCAGATGGTTGGAGTTACTTTGCTGGAATTGAGGCACGTGGTCTTTTTGACCTGGGAGTAAATGCTGAAAATACTTTGTTCCTGGCACTTAATTATAGAGATGCCTATGGCTCTCAAGGTTATCCAGACACTGAACCAGAATGGGGCCTTATTAACCATTTTATACCAGCAACAGGTTATAAGGTAACTCCTACTGGTGAAACTACAGGTAAAATAACTTGGACAGGAATGAACATGTTTGGTGGCTCTGCTGATTATACTGTCGAGTATGAATATTATGGCACATCTTGTTTCTTTAATTTTGTAGAATTCGAAATCTCTGCATGGTGTGAACTTAATACTGATAAAGTAACTATGGATGTACCTGTTATGGGTGGCGGAATGATGGATGATCTTTTGTAATCTCTATCCAATCTTACGTTATACTCGTAGATTACACAAACGAATAGTATAACAATCCTATAACATCCAGTGGGATGGTGATATTCTCACCATCCCACTTTTTATTATCTTACAGTATAAACCTTCTCAGAAATTCGCGTCAATCATATAAAAACAGAAAAAAGAATAAAAAAAAGAAAAACTTACATATAAAAACGGAAAAACCTGCGTGGCAGTATTGACTCCGCGCAGATTTTTTCTCATTTTTGTGGGGCAGGTAGAGGGGTGGATGATACGACATGATTTTTTTGCCGATGCTGGCGTTTGTTTAATTTTAATTTAAAAATTATGTCGTACAATTTTAAGTATGCAGATCTTCTTGACGACGAGGTCTTCAAGTTGGTATTTGGAAGAGAGTCCACAAAGGACGTGATGATCGAGTTTCTGAATCAGGTGATTCTAGACAGGACGATTATCGATCTGGAATTTATCGATAAGGAGATGCATCCTGTAGAACGTGATTCCAAAGGTACTGTCTATGATATGTTTTGCAAGACAGACAACGGTTCAAGAATTATCGTGGAGGTTCAGAGGAGGAAGCAGCCGTTTTATCCTGAAAGGGCTTTGTATTATTCTACGTTTCAGATTCAGAGACAGGTCGAGGCAGGTGCGGAGTATTACGATTTCCTGCCGGTGTATGTGGTAAGCATCCTGGACTTCGTAATGGATAATGTGTCTGGGAGCAATGAGGTAAGAACAGCCTATCGGTTATATGAGGAGAGCACACATAGGCTTCTGACCGACAGGGTGACTTTCATCTTTCTGGAGTTGCCGAAGTTCAAGAAGACAATCGAAGAACTTGATGGCAATGTTCTTGAAGGTATGTATTTCTGTTTTAAGAACATGACAACCTTGGAAGATCGTCCGGAAGTTCTGAGCCATCAGATATTTTCTAAAATATTTGAGGTATCAAGGTTGTACAATATGGATCATAACACACGCGATAAAGTATTACATAAGATGACAACAGAAAGAGACTTAAGGAATCAGATAGCATGGGCTCGTCAGGAAGCAATCGAGGAAGGTTTGGCAGAAGGACGTGCAGAAGGACGTGCAGAAATCATACGTCAGATGCATTCAAAGGGAATCAGCATCAGTCAGATCTGTGATATTCTTGGAATGGATGCTGAAGACATCAGGAGGATTGTGGCGATTTAATGACGGGCACTGAATCCGATAGTACTGGATGTTGCATCTAGAGATATTCCGAAGTCAGTATGGCTTTTAGGAGAGATTCTATACCCTTATAATACTCGAATATTGATAGGATTTAGCGTGTATCATCGGGAGTTTATTATCGAGGCTTACGGATAATCATAAATACAAAAGGGATGACACCGTGCGGTGTCATCCCATAAATTAATGAAAACTTGATATTTATATCTAACAGTCTAGTATTCTTTACATTCCCGCAACAGTGATTTTCTCTGTAGCAACTGTTGCTTCCACAACGACTGTCATACCACCTAATAGTGCGCTGAGATCAAATGTACAAGTAGTTCCATCAAAATTTGAATAAGCAATCTCTCTATCTCCTTCGAGTGTAATTACTCCAGAGGTTGCATCAGTTGGTGTAACTACAATAGTTCCTAATGGAATCATAGAGTACCATCCTGGACCACCCAAAATGGTTGTATCATATGCTAATATCGGTGTTGCCATACTAAAATCAAGCATATATTCAGTAGATCCGGCTCCCATCAACTGTGCTGAGTCTAATGTTGTTGATGAGAATACCCACTGCTTTCCGTCCGGTGTGTCTAGTTCAACTACGTACACATTCTCTTCTGTCTCAACTGACACATAGCCATCTGCAAGGTAGGAAACCTCTACGCCATTACCCTTTGCTGGGTTCATACCATAGAATGTACCACCGTTTACAACGATGTTCTTTGTTGTGAATGAGTTCGTGTAATTAAGAATCTGATTCTGACCCTCTACTTGCTCTTGCTGAACACAATAGAACTCACCGCCGTTAATAGTCACATATCCATTTGGATTTGAAACATATACAGTTGCCATACAATCTGTCTGGCCCTCTACGGTCTCATTCCAGTTGTTACCCTTGAGAACAACAGCATCTTCTACGACAACAGTTGCATTCTCTTCGCCACGTACCCAAATTGCGCCAACATTTTTGTGGGCATCAGTACCTGAAGTAGAAATAACACCGTCCCACCATCCTGTATTCTTAATGGTAACATTTCCCTTCATAACTATTATGGCGGCAGAATAACCATCAGTTTCTTCTACAGTCGACAATGTATTGCCATTCAAATCAATAGTTATGTCTTTGGTAATCTCAATAGGAGATGATACTTCAACATCATTTGTTAATTGCCATGTAGCCCCTGATTCGAGTGATGCAAGATACTCAGCAAGGCTTGGGGTAGAGAATTCCTCGGTTGCTATCCAATAGTAGCCACCAGCCATAGCATAAGTCACAATGACATAGTCTGTACTAGCTTCAATGCTATAACTATCTGTTTCATCAATCTTCTCATCGGAAGGCCAGCCATATTTGAACATGTCATATACAGCGGCGTCATCAATCTCACCACCTACAAGATATTCTGCCCAATCCTCAGCGGTCATAATTCCAAAATATACACTTCCACCTGTCGGAGGGACAATCGAATATGTCACAGAGTTATATGCAATTGAGTTTTGGTCAATTGTGACTGATGCCTTAGCAGACTCACTCTTCTGCAGAGGCTCAGTCTTACATGTGTAGATTTTTAGTTCATCATATGTATAGTCAGCAAGAGGTTTGCTCTCGTAATAAGGAAGTATCCAAACAAAATACTCGGTATTGAATTCTGCATCAGCAAGATCTGACAGATTGACTGTTTGCTTTCCTGACATATACATAGTACCAAGAGCAGTCTTGTCACCATTAATAAAGTTTACAAATGGACCAGGCATCCAACTTCCCATAAGATGTTCATACAGTGCATCTTCATATGTGAATCCTGGCTCAATCCACGAATCGAACTGAGACTTGCTTGTAGAACCGATAATATAACCATCAGCACCATAGAATGTTGCATTCAACTCAACATTATTGTATGTTGACTCTGCTGGCTCAAAGTCTATATGATTTCCTATGAATGTATATACGGCCTGATCATACTGATATGACTCAGTAGAAGGAACTATCCAGATTACATATGTCTCATTCTCGTCATATTCGAAGCCTGCATAAGCATCTTCAAACCAAGATCCTTCAATAAGTCGCGAAACAGACATAGATATATTGATTTCCTCATTCTCTCCTGGTAAATATGCATAACTCATATACTCTTCATCTGTTTCAGAAGTATTGCGGGCAATAGTAAGAATGCTACCTGCCAAAGAACGGTTTTCAATAAACGATTGAACAGACTCAGCCTCAAGCATATCTTCAATTGTAGCAATACCGTACCAGAGATCAGTGAAGTCTTCCATCGTTTCTCCCCACATGGTAGTAGAGACACTAGTCATTGCACTGAAAATCTTAAGGTTACCGTTCTCGTAAGAGAATCTGAGCCCCTCACCTGTGGTCACGTCAAGACTAACCACCTTGCAAGTACCATTGTCTGCAGTTGCATGAACAAGAACCTCACCCTTAAGTTCACCTGCACCCATCTCAACGAGAGCCTTGGCTGGGGCTGTCACAGTAAGAGTAGTACCATCAAGAGCAGCCTTCCAACCATCTGGCTTAGACATCACATAGTAATCCTTGATACCTTCTGCAGAAAGTTCGATGTTCTTTGATACACCATAGTTGAAGAATACATCTGTACGTCCAAGGACAAGTGAAGAGTTATCCACCTTATAAACAGGGAACTGATACTCAGTCTTTCCGACAACGAGAGTAACGAACTCGTCACCTTCAGTGTACTTGACATCAGTAACGACATTGAATGTGGTCTCGTCGTTGACTACAGCACCTGTGGTGTTCCAAGTCTTTCCTCCGTCGTATGAAACGTAGAGGGTGTTGTCGCTGCCGACCTTGAAGTCGAGGACTGTGTTAGGGTGTACGAGAGCCTCATCGAGA
>JAZRGY010000006.1:0-5886 GCA_045644485.1 Candidatus Cryptobacteroides sp.
ACAATCAAAGTTACATAGTTTCCCCTTTGAAGGCAAGAGATTCACCCCCAATGAAGAACCGAGTCTGCGACTGAATATCGGTCCGAACACTATTTCATCAAAATGCAGCATCAGATTATTCTTTCAGACCTGCTCTCTGCAGTCAGATTGCCGTCGCTGTCAATATTTCCGATAAACACAAGTCCAGGTTTCTTTCCCGGAGTCAACGATCCCATTACATCTTCCTTTGACAGGAATCGTGCCCCGTTGAGAGATGCCCATACAAGAAGTTCACTCATAGGGGCCTCAGGAAAATTCTTATGCAGACAGTACATTTCCTTGACCATGTCGAGATCGTCGTTGCTCGAAAGGGAGTCTGTTCCGATCATTACGGAAAGTCCATTCCGTCTCATAAGGTCAACAGGAGGCAAAGCATTATGTATGAATATGTTCGACAATGGACATATAGCCCAGAAAACATTATTCATAACCTTTTTTGCTGCGTCTATATCCTCCTGTTCAAGACATACGTTATGCACAAGAAGGATATGCTCATTATAAGGAGCAGGCTTCGCATCCGCAAGTCTGTCCAGAAAGTACTTCAAAGAAGACTCTCCTGTCACTGGAGGAGTGCTCATACCTGAACGCTTTCTGTTTTCATACATAGCGCCCTCGCCTCTTCTTATCAGATCCTCCTCTTCCTGACTCTCCTGAGAATGATATGACAGAAAGCCTCTCTCAAGTCCTGCAGAAGCGGATGCAGTCAACAATGCCGGACTCATAGTATAACAAGAATGAGGTGTCGGAGCGGCATCAATACCGACACCGTCTGCAACAGCGTTAAGAGAAGTCACATCCTGCATGACGCCCTCGCACATATGAGGTTCGCTTCCGAAAACTTCAAGAAAAGTTCTCGTATACATCGGATGCACAGCCTTTACAGGAAACGAAGAATCGTCATTACTTATATCAGCCATTGCTGAGACTCCTGCATTCCACATCTTGTCCATCCACTCCTTTACTAGCATTGTCTTTACCTCAGGACCTGCCCAGTCACGCAGTTCGTTGATCTGATCTATAAAACCGGCCATTCCGGTTCCCTTGCGGAACTTTCCGTGAAGATGGGACAGTTCCACATGACAATGGGCATTGATGAAACCAGGAACTACAGCACCATCAAGAAACCTTTTTTCAGAAGATATATCATCACATCTTCCCACTTCGGTAACAGTACCGTCATCCTCATATTCCACATAGCCGTTCCTGATCGGCTCAGGTGCATCCAAGGTATATACAAAGGATGCCGCAATTCTATTTCCTGCCATTTTCAATCTTCATAAAATCCGGTGCAACGATCTTCTTCCTTTCTTTGTTCATCACCGGAAGAGGTAATGTATCAACCAGTTTCAAAGTAACAGAATCTATCTTTTCCGCAGACAAGGTCTTCTTCGCCTTCTTCGCCTTCTTCTCATTCAATACCATCCTTACACCGTCATAAAGGGTATCATCTCTTTCGATATAAGAGATATTGAACCTTCCGGTAGAGTCCATCTCAAACACAAGACTATCTGAAAGGCCTATATACTGACGGTCTTTCCTACGCATATATACCTTCTCCCACTTTATGTCCGGACGATATTTTTCTGCCTCACGCCTGAGTATCTTCAATCTTTCCAACTCTGCCTTGCGCAGTTCAAGATCCTTCAATCTACCCTCCAGAATCTCCCCACTCGTTCTCAATATCTTTGCAAAACGTTCAGGATCATCCATGTAACGATCCACTGACTTGCGATAATCATCAGCATCATACCCATAACTTTCAAGAATAGGGTCATATACCAGAGATGTATCCGCAATCAATCTGACATTCGGAGTATTCAGAATCCACTGGTCAGTAAGCAGCATCTCGGCATATATCCTTGCAAGATCATCACGAGGAATGACTTCCGCCTCATCCCTCCCGCATGAAGCAAGAAGAATAACGGCAGATATAGCCAAAGAAACAATATTTCCGAGACACTTCATCATCACATTATCTCAAAGTTGCTCCAAACTCATTCTGGAATGTAGAGAGGAGTTTGCTCATGATCCTCTCCACGTCGTTATCAGTCAGTGTCTTGTCAAGATCCTGAAGGACGAAACTGAGAGCATACTGCTTCTTGCCCTCGGCAATCTTATCTCCTCTGTAGACGTCGAAAAGTCCCACCTGCTTAAGGAGTTTCTTTCCTACACGGAACGCACTCTTTCTAAGGTCTGCATAACTTACAGATTCATCAAGAAGAAGAGCAAGGTCACGACGTACTTCAGGGAACTTAGGAAGTTCCTTGTACTTTATCTTGTTCCTCTTTACAAGAGCAAAAAGTGACGGCCAGTTGATTTCAGCGGCAAATACAGGCTGCTTGATACCAAACTGCTTGAGTCTCGCCGGTGATATGGTTCCCATTACAGCAAGAGGCTGACGGGTACCAGGAAGGCTATATGAAAGTCCTTCTGAGAAAAGGTCTGCAGGGGCAGCCTCAGTCTCGAGAGAATATATATCACAACCGAAACGCTTGAGAAGAAGTTCGAGATAACCCTTCAGTTGAAAATAATTACCTTTACCAAGATCTGTTCTCCAAGACTTCTCAGGCTGTCCGCTCATAAAGAGGGCATAACATGTATGCTCCTCATATGAATCCAGAGTCTTTCCGTCTGTCTCAGGATCGAACGAATATACAGAACCATACTCAAATGTCTTGATATTGGTGACCTGACGGTTGATATTGTATGCGATGACCTCAAGTCCGTTAAGAAGAAGAGTCTGTCTCATTACATTGAGGTCAGAACTAAGAGGATTCATGATCCTCACGCACCTGTCTTCTGGGAAGGTCTTGAGTTTTGAATAATAATCAGACTTGGTAAGAGAGTTATTCATTGTCTCCACAAATCCGTTGGCAGCAAGGAAGTCAGCAATAGACTTTCTCACCTGCTCTGGCTCAGGTTTCTGAGGCGCATTCACAGACATACGCATAGCCTGAGGCAGTTCTATGTTGTTATATCCGTAGACACGAAGAATTTCTTCCACGATATCGCACTCACGATATACATCGACCATATATGAAGGTACAGCGACAACCGCACCACCCTCACGTTTCTCAACGAACTCGTAAGCCAGATTCTCAAGAAGAGATTCTATCACATCATGACCTATCTTCTTTCCGACAAATGCCTCGATACGGTCGTAATCAAGTTCAACCACCTTCTTCTCGATCTTCTCCGGATAGAATTCCTGAACTTTTCCAACAACTGTACCTCCGGCTATCTCCTGGATGAGAAGCGCTGCTCGTCTTGCAGCATAATCAACAACCAGAGGATCCGCACCACGCTCATAACGGAATGAAGCATCTGTCTTCAATCCATGTCTCTTTGAACTCTTTCTTATCGATACAGGGTTGAAATATGCACTTTCAAGGAACACGTCGACTGTTGACTCCGACACTCCTGACTCCTCACCACCGAAGACTCCCGCAAGACACATTGCCTTCTCAGTATTAGCGATCATAAGGTCTGCCGCGCTCAATGTGCGCTCTACTCCGTCAAGAGTTACAAACTTCTCGCCTTCCTCCGCTCTACGGACCACCACCTTACCGCCGATGATCTTTGCAGCATCGAATGCATGAAGAGGCTGTCCGATCTCATGGAGCACGAAATTGGTGATATCCACAATATTGTTTATCGGTCTAAGGCCTATAGATAAAAGTTTCTTCTGAAGCCATTCTGGAGAAGGACCAACCTTTACACCTTTGATTGTGGTACCTGTATACCTAGGAGATCCGTCCGGAGCAGTCACTTCCACAGGTATAGCCTCTCCTTCACCTTCTGCAAAAGCAGCCACATCAGGGATATTGAAAGAACAAGGGATATTGTTATGCTTGAGATATGCATAAAGGTCACGTGCCACACCTATATGAGACGCAGCATCGACACGGTTTGCAGTAAGCCCGATTTCTATTACAGCATCTGTAGCAAGACCCAGATAATCCTTTGCCGGAGTGCCGACTACAGCGTCAGGATCAAGGACCATGATACCGTCATGCGATTCCCCTATTCCAAGTTCGTCCTCGGCACAGATCATTCCGAAAGACTCTACTCCACGTATCTTGGACTTCTTTATCTTGAAATCCTCACCAAGCACTGTACCTACGGTAGCAAGAAGCACCTTCTGTCCTGCTGCAACATTAGGAGCGCCACAAACTACCTGAAGAAGAGCCTCATCTCCTGTATTCAACTTAGTCACATGAAGGTGGTCAGAATCAGGATGCTCGACACACTCCACCACCTCAGCAACTATAACTCCGGCGAGTCCTCCCGGAATCTCTTCTACCTGCTCTACTCCATCCACCTCAAGTCCTATGGATGTAAGCGCCTCTGCAACGCCTTCAGGCGAGAGGTCGCACTCAAGATAATCCTTGAGCCAATTATACGAAATCTTCATATATGCTTTTACTTTTTGATTATTCTATATCTTCCTTCGAGAAAAGGGAACCAACGAACTCCTTCTTGTCAAAGACCTTAAGGTCGTCTATTCCTTCACCGATACCTACAAACTTGATCGGAACCTTGAACTGGTCAACAATACCCACAACAACTCCGCCTTTAGCGGTTCCGTCAAGTTTAGTCACAGCGAGAGCCGTAATGTCTGTCGCACGCGAAAACTCCTTTGCCTGCTGGAATGCATTCTGGCCTGTAGAGCCGTCCAGCACCAGAAGCACTTCATGCGGAGCATCAGGAACCACTTTCCGCATCACATTACGGATCTTGGTAAGTTCGTTCATCAGGTCAATCCTGTTATGGAGGCGTCCGGCAGTATCTACCAGAACCACATCAGCGTCCTTGGCTACGGCCGATTTTACTGTATCAAAAGCCACAGATGCCGGATCGGAGCCCATCTCCTGCTTTACGATATCGACTCCTGCCCTCTCAGACCATATGGTCAACTGATCTACAGCGGCAGCACGGAAAGTATCAGCGGCCCCAAGTATGACCTTCTTGCCCTGAGCCTTGAGAGTACTCGCAAGTTTTCCTATGGTAGTGGTCTTGCCTACACCATTTACACCGACCACCATTATGACATAAGGCTTACGGGAAAAGTCAAAAGGAACCATAGCATCATCAGAGGTCTCACCCTCACGCACATTAAGAAGCAAGGCGATCTCCTCTCTCAACATATCCACAAGTTCACTAAGGGACACATACTTATCGGTCCTCACCCTTTCCTCAAGGTTTTCAATGACCTTCATAGTCGTGTCAACTCCCATATCTGTTGCCAGCAAAGCCTCTTCGATAGCATCCAGAAGGTCATCGTCCACTTCTGTCTTTCCGACAATAGCCCTGGAAAGTCGCTCAAAGAAACCCTTGTTGGTCTTCTTTACTCCTTTATCAAAAATACCCATAAAACTATAAGTTTAACTCGCAAATTTAATCATTTATGGGATATAAAAAAAGTGGCAGGACGATTTTGTCCTGCCACTTTCTATCTATCTAAAGAAAATTATTTCTTTGCGAAGAAATCCTTTGCCTTATCCTCCTCAACGAGTTCTTCTGTGAATACATAAGCACCTGTCTTAGGAGACTTGTCCATGCGGATACACTTTACCATCTTCTTGAGTGTACCGGCCTTGAAGGTTGCGACTGCTTTCTTTGCCATATATCAATTCCTCCAAAAATTATTTGATCTCACGGTGAAGAGTAACCTTCTTAAGGAATGGGTTATACTTCTTACGCTCGAGACGCTGAGTTGTGTTCTTCTTGTTCTTAGTTGTGATGTATCTTGAGATACCTGGTACACCGCTCTCTCTCTGCTCAGTGCACTCAAGGATGACCTGCACCCTGTTACCTTTTGCTTTCTTTGCCATAATCCGAAAAATT
>JAZRGY010000007.1:0-7637 GCA_045644485.1 Candidatus Cryptobacteroides sp.
AATGACTATGTCAAGGCAGGTACAAGACTCTCAGACGGAGCAGTATCTCCAACAGATATTCTCTCTATCCTCGGTCCTATCAAGGTTCAGGAGTACATCGTGAACGAGATCCAGGAGGTTTACCGCCTCCAGGGTGTGAAGATCAATGACAAGCACTTCGAAATCATCGTACGCCAGATGATGAGAAAGGTACAGATCAACAACCCGGGCGATACAGAATTCCTCCCAGAGGAACTCGTCGACAAGTGGCTGTTCATGGATACCAACAACTCGATCTACGGTAAGTTCATCGTGCTTGAGAAGGGTGATTCACAGACTTATTCAGAGGGAGACATCATCACTGCACGTGAGATGAGAAGCGAGAACGCTTCACTCGAGCGTCAGGGACTTCAGATGATGGTTCTTCGTGAGGCTAAGCCTGCAACAGCAAGCCAGGTACTCCAGGGTATCACAAGGGCAGCGTTGAAGACTAACAGTTTCATCTCTGCAGCGTCATTCCAGGAGACTACCAAAGTGCTCAGCGAGGCAGCGATCCGCGGCCGAATCGACACTCTCGAAGGTCTTAAGGAAAATGTCATCTGCGGTCATCCTATCCCTGCAGGTACAGGTCAGAAGGAGTTCCAGGAAATCCTCGTCGCTCCTGCTGCCGACCAGCAGAAAAATCTTGCAGATCTCTAAAATATCAAGATAATTCATCAGAGGCTGATTCTTCGGAGTCAGCCTCTTTTGTATATAAAGGCTAAAGTAGCACAGATGTTGGATAGAGGCGCGGAAAAGAGAAGAGTATGCTGGATATTGCTAAGCAGTTCAACGAACTGATCATTGAGAAGATGCATCTGACCGAAGTCATCGGAGGATTTGTATATGGAGCGATAGTCATCAGTGCGATGATATTTGCAGCGGTCGGGGTAAATTGGATGATACAGGCTGGATTCAAATGGGCCATTGGCAGAAGCGGAAAGTTAAAGAAAAGCAGATGGCACGGATATCTGGTAAAAAGACGTGTGGGGCACCACATCCTTCTGCTCATACCGGGAGTCATCCTATACATGCTCCCCTATCTCTTTTATGAAAGCGACCGCATGATAAGATATCTGCATAGAGCGGACATCATCTATATTCTTATTGTGGTCATAATGGTCCTCAATGCAATCCTATACTGTTTTCTTGACTTCTATTCAACGACCGACAAGAATAAGAAGCACCCTCTGCAGGGACTTGTACAGGCACTACAGGTGATATTGTTCTTCATAGGAGGTATAATCATAGTAGCGATCCTGATAGACAAATCCCCTACAGTGCTCCTGACCGGACTTGGAGCCTCTGCTGCAGTGCTGATGTTGATATTCAAGGACAGCATACTGGGATTCGTGGCCGGAGTGCAACTCTCCCAGAACAACATGGTACGGATAGGAGACTGGATACAGACAACAGACGGCAGCGCCAACGGTACCATCGAGGAGATAACCTTGAATACTGTCAAGGTGCGTAACTGGGATAACACCATCACGATGATTCCTCCCTATACACTCGTAAGCACCCCTTTCAAGAACTGGAGAGGAATGCAGGAAAGCGGAGGAAGAAGAGCCGACAAATGCATATATATAGACCTGAACAGCCTCAGGGTATGCACGGAAGACATGATCGAAAAGATAAGGAGAGATCTGCCTCTGATGGCAGAAAACAAGGAAGATAATCCCTCTGATATACTGACAAACATCCAGTTGTACCGTCTGTATATCGAACGGTATCTGAGGCATAACCCTGATGTCAATCAGAGTATGGACATAATTGTGACGCAAAAGGAAGCAACTGCATACGGACTGCCTATCGAGGTATATTTCTTCACCCGGGAAAAGGCCTGGGCCATATATGAAAAGAAACAGTCAGACATCTTCGACCATCTGATGACCATAGCCCCGGATTTTGGGCTGAGAATTTATCAAAGGCCTTGATTTGTAGCGTTTTTTTTACTACTTTGGGCAAAACCTTAAATCATCATCCTATGTACAAGAGATTTATCATTGCTGCTATAGCCTTCGTCTTATCGGCGATAACAGCATCTGCCCAAAAGACAGACTCATCATTTGAGCGCCATAACAGGTGGATGGTCGGAGGAAGCATCATCAAAAACTTTTATCAGGACATCGGATTAGGTGCAACGGGAATATATGGACGTCAGTTCTCGGAGATTGTTTTTCTTGGAGTGGGCTTTGGAATGGAAACACATGTAAGAAAAACTGAGGAAAGCGGCGTTATAATTGAAAACAACGGAAACCGTATTGAGAGAATATTTCCCCCTTACCGTTGGAGTTTCAATATTCCTGTCTATGCAGACCTGCAGATAAACTTCTCTCGAAAAAAGGCTCCGTTTTATGCGGAAATCAAGGCTGGATACAGAGTCGAATATAACATCAGGCGGGTAAGGGGCACAGAAAGTTATGACAAATTGGTACCGTCAAACAGCGGACTACTTACCGGTGTAGGTATCGGTAAACGCTTCATCCTCAAGAATGGAGATGAAATCAACGTTAATCTTGGAATGGATTGTATCTTAGGATTCGGCCCTGAAATGCCGGTATTCCTCGGAATCCGTTACGGTTTCTGACACTTTCTCAATAGACGCGATATCAGGGCATAGTTCCAGTATCATTTCAACAATACAAGATCGGCAAGGACTATGGAGGTCATGGCCTCAACTACGACAGGGGCGCGAAGGGCAAAACACGTGTCATGACGTCCCGGGATTTCCAATGTGTCCATTTCGCCTTTCTCAAAGTTGAAGGTCTGCTGGGCCTTGCTGATGCTGGATGTAGGCTTGAATGCTACCCGGAACCTGATAGGAGCGCCGTTTGTGACGCCTCCGTTCGCTCCACCTGCACCATTCTTCATCGGACGACCATCCTCTCCTATAGGGTCATTATGTTCCGAGCCTCTCATACGGGCAGCACTGAATCCGTCACCGAACTCAATTCCACGAACTCCTGGAATTGAAAATACGGCATGCGCGATCTGCGATTCGACACTATCCCAGAATGGTTCTCCGTAACCGGGATCGATATCCGGCACTTCACATTCTATCACAGCCCCAACACTATCTCCTTCTGCGATTGCTCTGTCAAGGACTTCCTGCCACTGGGACGTCAGGCCACCTAATTCCACTATATGCGCGTTCACACCAGAGAAAGGAGTTTCATCAAGGATGGTTGCATCAGACAGTATCTTTCTGGCAACGACACCGGCAGCAACGACTGGGAGCGTCAGACGGCCAGAGAAGTGACCTCCACCACGCGGATCCTGACAGTCGTCCCACTTCAATGCCGCTGTAAGATCAGCATGGCCTGGCCTCGGCATAGCCTCGAACAGGCTGTAATCCTGGGAGCGGGTATTGGAGTTACGGAACACGACAGTAAGAGGAGCACCTGTAGTATGTCCCTCATAGACTCCGCTCACAATCTGCGGTTTGTCTTCCTCGATACGTGAAGTTGTACCTTTGGCTCCGCCCTTGCGGCGTAATATGTCCTGCTCGAAATCCTGTTCCGAAAGTTCCAGACCGGCAGGTACGCCGTCCATCACTGCTCCGATAAGTTCGCCGTGGGACTCACCGAAAATCGAAACTCTGAATCTTCTACCGAATGTATTCATATTTTCTAACCTTTATCTCATGTGTTTGTCGTTTCCCATTAAATATTTCCACGTTCCCTCTCCCCTATAGGCTAACTGAAAAGTGTCATTTCGACTGAGCGAAGCGAATGGAGAAATCTCATACAAGTATATATAAAGATGTCTCGACTCCCGCTGGTCACTCAACATGACAGTGTAAGAAGAGTTCATGGAACTGAGGAAAAGACTTGACAACACAGTCTTCGTCATCTATCACTATAGGTCCGTCAGCACCGAGAGACGCCACCTTCAGGGCCATGACCATACGGTGGTCGTGACAAGAAGTATATTCGCCACCCTTCAGGAGATTTCCAGAGAGCAACCTCTGGGCAAGACCATGCCCCTCGATCAGCATCTCATCCCCCTCTATCGACACCTTGACTCCCATTCTGGTCAACATATCTGTAATAGCCTTAGCCCTGTCACTCTCCTTATTTGCAAGACGGCCGACACCTCCAATTCTACTGGTTCCCTGACAGAATGCAGCAAGCACAGATATGATCGGAAACAGATCCGGACAATTCGATGCATCGACAGCAAAGGACTTGAGAGGAGCCCTTTGGACAGTGATATTACCCTTGTCACCATCAAGTTGCGAAAGACTGGCTCCTGCGTCCATCAGGATATCCATAATCGAGAGATCCGCCTGAAGGGAAGTAGTATCCAGGCCTTCCAGTTCCACCTTTCCGAAAATTGCACCCGCCACAAGAAAGTTTGCCGCAGCACTCCAATCACGCTCAAGATCGATGTCTGCAGCCTTATATTTCTGACCACCCTTCACCTTGAAGACCATCTCCGTGCAGAGTGCCCAATCACCTCCCGACTGGATGAAGTCCGGACCACCAAGCATGTCATTACCGATCTTGATACCGAACTTCTTAAGGACCTCAAGGGTAATGAAGGTATACGGTATGCTCTTAGGTTCATGAACAATCATCGATGTATTACGCTCTGCAAACGGAAGAGCCATGAGCAGACCTGATATCATCTGTGAGCCATGCTTGCCGGAGATCTCTACTCTTCCTGACTTCAAAGGCCCCCTGACA
Organism: Candidatus Cryptobacteroides sp.; assembly: GCA_045644485.1. GTDB lineage: Bacteria > Bacteroidota > Bacteroidia > Bacteroidales > UBA932 > Cryptobacteroides. The sequence goes on from JAZRGY010000007.1 coordinate 4,710, forward strand.
GAAAGAGGCATGTGTGAATCTGTCATCGAGGCATCGAATGCCTCCATTATTTCCTTTGCACCGGTAAGATCGCGAGTCAGCAGAGTGCCTTCCGCATCGAATCCAGCATCGGCCGGACAAAGTTGAGCCATGAGCGGTATCATGAGACGGGCAAGCAAGCCGGACTCTCCGACATGCAGGTCAGTATTCAGACAGCCACAAGACGCATTGATACCTGTTATAATCACCTCGGACCCATCCACTTCCACCTGTGCACCAAGACTTCTGGCCACTTTAAGCGCAGATTCATTGTCTCCGCATGAAGTATAGCCATGAAGACGGGAAGTGCCCTCCGCCAGAGCCGCTGCTATGATCGCACGCTGCGCAAAACTCTTGGACACCGGCATAGTGAACGGCTCTGCCATCTCTATGAACGGAAAACTCCCATAAACAGCGTTTTGCATTTCCTCTGCGGTCCATTGTCCCGGAGCGGCGGATTCGCTCTCTGAAAGTGCAGCATATGTGTATGGAGCACCATATTTCAATGCTTCCAGACGAGAATCACGACCAGCCTCACCCATGCAGAACGCAATCAGACCGCCGTCAGCCAATGCACCGATGCGGTCATTACCGGAAACCTTTTCCTCGTGACACCATGAATACAAGGACATTACCTTATCGACATCCGCCTGCGACCGGGCCATGGTCACAATCTTCACCATATCCGCTCCGTGGTAGACACATTTCTCGACCACAGCCTTCAGAGCCTCGAATGAATCCGTGCCATCGAAATCATGGTATGAACGTATGAAGACCGTGCCGTTTTCATGAGCCGCTCCACGCACGCGCTTAGACATCTGCTTCTGCGCCTCTATTTCCACATCGACATACCTCGCACCTGCCTCGATAGCCCTTATAAGTTTTTTTTCTGCGATCTGCATCGCCTTGATCTCACGACTCTGCTCGGAAAGATCTTTCAACGAGTCATCTGTCCTTGCTACCTCGCTTACGCGACAAGTGGCTACCAAAGGCACATCAGATGTAAACAGTTCATCTATCTCCTTTGCGGCAAGGTTACATCTGTCGAGACGGATTTCCGCCATCTCGCATTGTTCCAGAGCCTCATATATACGCTCCAGATTACGGTTCTGTATTGTAGTACAAATCATCTTCTTACTTCAATAATTTAACGACCTCATCAACGGTCAGAGCATAAGTTGTCACATCGCCTATCTCATTGAAAAGCACGAAATGGACCTTACCGGCCTCTGCCTTCTTATCCTTGGTCATAAGTTCTGCCATATCCTCGACCGTGAACGGACAGTCCGGATAAAGACCACAGTCACAAAGATCGATCGCCACACTACCTTCAAGAGCGGTAGGCGTGTCCATATCTCCACGGAACACACGGTCCGAAAGACGGGCAGCAAGCACAAGACCCATTGCGACCGCCTCACCATGGGAAATATCGCGTTCCGTACGCTGAGCGAGCGTCTCTATTGCATGGGCGAAAGTATGACCCAGATTAAGTTTGCGACGCTCTCCACGTTCATACTGGTCACGCGAAACGACACCGGCCTTGACCCGTACAGCCTCCGAAACAAGGTACAGGAGTTCGTCGGAATATGCAGCAACACAGTCTGTCCAATAATCAGAAGCACTCTCCGGCGGGAGGATGGAATACCCCTGCTGCATCTCAGAGAGCACATCCACGGCCTTCTGATAATTTCCGCCGTCCTCGATCATGAAGGTCTTGAGCATTTCAGCGACACCGGCAGTGAACTCCCTGTGGGGAAGGCTCTCAAGGACCTGAGGGCAGATGTATGTAAACTCCGGCTGACGGACCAGACCGAGCATATTCTTGTACCTGTCGAAATTCACACCGGTCTTGCCCCCGATCGCGGCATCGACCTGCGCCAAAAGGGTTGTCGGGACATAAGCAAAGCGGACTCCCCTTTTGTATATCGATGCAGCAAATCCCACAACATCTGTCGTCACACCGCCACCAACGGCAAGAACCAAGGCATCGCGGTCTGCCCCATTGTCAAGCAACCACCCGCATATATCCATAACGGCCTCCATCGTCTTATCCTCCTCAGTGGCTTCAACGAGCCTTCCCGGCGCACCTTTACGGTTCATTATCCCTGCAATCTGGGTCGCCGCCGGACAATTCATCGCCACATTTGCGTCCATCACCACAAACACATGGGAATACCTCTCCAGACACACCTCCAGTTCAGCAATCGTACGCCCCACCATTATTCTGCTAATGACTCTCTCTCCTGAATATATATTGATCTGCTCCATCGCGCTAAAGTCTTGTTATATCATACAAATATAGAAAACTTTAGCCTTTCATAGCGGTTTGAACGGTAAAAATATTTGGGATTTTGGGAAAAATCAGATACCTTTGCATCCTTAACCGGAAGGTCTACTTTCCAAGCGCTCTCTTTAGTTCTGTATGCGGCGGCTTTGCCCGCCAATAGCAAAGTCACCAAGACTACAGACTCGCAGTCCCAAAAGGGACTGCAAGAAGAAGCGCCGAAATCCAAATGCCCGGATGGCGGAATCGGTAGACGCGCTGGTCTCAAACACCAGTGGAGCAATCCGTGCCGGTTCGATCCCGGCTCCGGGTACCAATCAAAATGCAAGTGCTTGATTTTCAAACACTTGCATTTTTCTTTTTCCTTTTTGCACCACATTTGCACCACGTAATTGAGTCCTTTAAGCCGAAGTTCCGACATTTTCACATCTTATCCATAAAAACGGCCATTTTTATGGACAGCAAACGTCTTTGCACTGAGTCGCAGGGGATTTGGTGAGGGGTACAAATTGTACCCGGCACGGAAACACGATACAGGATTAGCGAATTAAAACAAAATGTGTATCTTTGTTGCTGAATGCAGTCCCGGTAGTTCCTCTCCCAGATAACAGATACTGGTGATGAAT
>JAZRGY010000008.1:0-1352 GCA_045644485.1 Candidatus Cryptobacteroides sp.
TCCAACGCCACACCCGAAGACATGGAGAACCACATCGACATAGCCGACTGGCTAATCAGATGGAAACTCCAGCCGGAAACCTTCGAGACCGAGAAACGAAACATCACCTTTGAGAAAGTCAAGGCGTTCGTCAGCGAGGAATACCACGAAGAAGTCCTGGCACTGATCGAGGATTTGGATTTGATAATCTTCTAGGTTCTGAGCACACTTATAGAAAATAATCGTTACTTTTGTAAAACTATGGACATTGAAAGAATACATAAGGCCCTTACAGGGGGCGAAACAACAAGAGTAGAGTTCAAATCATGCAGGGATAAGGTTAGTAATTCCGTATATGACACCGTCTGCTCTTTCTCCAATCATTCGGGAGGTATGATCATTCTCGGTTTTGACGACGATATGAATCTCATCGGAGTCAACAAGAACGCATCGGTTAACCTTAAGAAGAATATAATCAACACGTTAGGCAATAAGGAGGTATTCTTCCCGAAACTTACTATCGAGCCTGAGATTGAGGAATATGACGGCAAGACAATCATCGTGATTGATGTACCTGTCAGCCAGTACCCTGTACGCTACAAGAATAAATATTTCGACAGAGTTGGTGATGCAGACATGGACATCACTGATAACATGGAACTTGTTCTTGGCCTGTTCGAGAGAAAGAATCCACATCTGTTTGAGGATAGACTTGTGCCTGGTCTCAAGATGAAAGACCTTGACCCTGCCACATTCAAGTTCTGTCGCAACGCTGCCACTACCCTGAACCCACTCCACGCATGGCAAGATATGACCGACATGGAGATTCTGGAGAGTTGCAGACTCATCAAGAAGAACGAAGCCGGTGAGATCGAGGGATTCAAATATGCTGCCCTACTTCTATTCGGAACAGACGACGCCATTGCAGAGCATCTTCCACGATATAAGTTTGAACTGCTCTATCACAAGATGACATACGAGCGTTTCAACATGAATCTGCCGGAAGACTCCGCACGATATGACGACAGAAAGACCGTCAGGAGCAACATCATTCAGGCATATAGGCAGATGCTTGATTTCGTTGTGAAGTATCTTCCCGACAAGTTCTATCTCCCAGACAATGGTTCAACTGCAAGACTCGACCTAAGAGTTCAGATATTCAGAGAGATCATCGGAAACATCTGTGCCCACTCTGACTATCAGCCAGGATTTGGTGGATATGTTGAGGTTTTCTATGACCGCGTTATCACCAAGAATGCAACAAGGCTTATCCCTACAATGAAGGAAGGCAGCCTTACTCTTGACGAACTCGGACCATACACCAAGAACCCTCTCATCGTGAAAGTCCTCAACGAACTTCACTTTGTGGAAGA
>JAZRGY010000009.1:0-4335 GCA_045644485.1 Candidatus Cryptobacteroides sp.
TGTCTGCAAAGATGGACTGGTTCTTTCTGTTGAAGTCAGCCTCGAATGCATGACCCATGGCTTCGTGAAGAAGAATGCCGGACGCGCCTGCTCCCATTACCACGCTCATCTGTCCGCCCTTAGGCCTTATGGCTTCAAATCTGGCGTCCATGTTCCTTACGATTTCCCCGGCAAGTTCTTCAATGAGTGTGTCATCAATCAGTTCTGCACCGATTCTGAAACTTCTCGATGCAGTATTGCTTTCTGTCTTTCCATTATGCTGAAATACGGCGGATACCGTAACGCTTCCCATCGGGCGGGAGTCGCAGGTCAGTTCGCCGAGGGAATTATACATCATTACGTCGCTGACCGAATCAGACAGTCTTGCAATTACTTTAATAATTCTGTTGTCGGATTGAAATACTTTTGTTTCCAATGCTTTCAGGAAAGGGACGAAAGACTCTGCGCTTATGTCTCTCCAATTCTTTTTGACAGGATAGATGTTGAGGGGGGTGTCTTTCACTGGGGCATATGTCCTGTTGTCTATAATGCCGTCTGCAATCGCAGATGCGGCATTTGCTGCCTTCAGCATGTCCTGAAGCGCTGTGTTCTCTGCATATGCATATCCGGTCTTTTCTCCTTTGAGTACACGTATTCCGACTCCATAATCAGTATGAAAGCCTCCTGATGATACGACCCCGTCCTTTAACAGGAGATTGAAGAATGTTGTATATTCAAAATACAGATCGCAATAGTCTCCGCCGCGGGAAAGCGCTGCCGCCGTCACTTTTTCAAGCTCTCTTTCTGTCGTTCCGAATGTCTCCAGATAATATTGTCTGCTGTTCATCTTATCGCTATAATGAGAGAATTATGCCGTTTTCTTCTTCGATTTTCTGCTTGTCGTCGGCTATTCCCTTGATTTTTGCAAATGTTTCCTCGTCCTTTATGTTGATGACCTCGTCTTTCGACCCATCCGCAATGACCCTGAAAGGTATCTGTGAGTTGTCTGTAAGTATCCATCTCTCGCAGATGGGGGCGTAGAGGTTGAAGAAGTAGTATATGCCTGTTGCATATCTTCTTCTGATGGTCTCTTCCGGGATGTTATGTCCTCCGGCCTCCACTCTTGCGCGCACTCTTTCAACTGCCATCTCGGGCGAGTTCAGCCAGAAATAAAGAAGTGTCACTGTGTAGCCTGCTGCCTGCGCCCTTTTTACAGTCTTGAGAAGAGTCCTGGTCGCAAGCGTAGTCTCGATTGCAAAGTCCTGCTGCTTGCGCAGAAGATACTGTATCTTCATGAGCATGAATCTGCTTGCCTGGATTGACGCTTTTGACGGGTCAAAAGGAGAAAGTCCCTTTGCGAATTCGTCTGAGTTTACAAACTCCTTGCAGTCCAGCATCTCTGGCAGCAGCGAATATGAAGCGGTGGTCTTTCCCGCTCCGTTGCATCCTGATATTATGTATAAACGTGGCATGATCAGTTGTTATCTGTTGGTGACGCCGTAGCCGAAAAGTGCGAAATCACCCAGGCATGGGTCGTCAGGGAATATCTCCAGAAATGCGTCGGTTATCTCCCGTGCAGTCACAATGTCCTTCTGCCTGCGGGATGTGAGTCCCAGATCAACGGCCTGGGCATAGACATGAACGTCAAGCGGCAGAATAAGGTCGCGCTTGTCCGAGTTCTTCCAAAGCCCCAGATCGACCTTTCCGTCATCTCTTACCATCCATCTGCGCATCATGCTGATCTTCTTGTTGGGAGCCTTAGGGTCTGCTTTCTGCCCATATACCTTGATCCTGAATTCTTCATCCGTGAGCCCCTCCAGGCTTTTTCTGCGCGAGTATAATTCTCTCAACCTTCCGCATATCGCAGCGAACTCGCTCCATTTGATCGTTCTGTGCAGGCTCGCATTCTCGTCTCTGTAATCTCCGTACATGACATAATCATATGGCCGCCAGTCCATCTCATCGAACATTCTTCCGCAGTCCCTCACTATCATTGCCCTTCTTCCCCATGCAAGATGCGCTGACAGCAGCGCTGCAATCTCGACGTCGGCCAGTGACGCATCTTCGGCAGAAAGTCTCGATGCGAATTCACGAGGAAAAGCGATCGGGTCTTCCTGGAAATATTTCGGGTCATTGTACTCGTGAGCCCACCCGATGAGGGTCTCCTTGATTTCGGCAGTCATACATCAAACAAATATACGAAGTTGTTTTGATTTTAACTATGTTTGAAATAAAGAAAATTTCTATACATTTGTGTACTTTAACATTAGTATTTGATAACCATGATCCGTTCTATCCTGTCGATTCTAACCGTCGCTATTATCACAGTCTCTTGTAATACCCAGAAAATCAATGTGATACCGTATCCTAATCATGTTGATTTGAAGTATGGTTCATTCAATATGTCAAATGCCCGCGTGGTGTGCTCCGGTCACTTGGATAGTGCTGTTTTAAAAAATGTCAAATCGTTTTGCGAAACTTTAAACGCAGATTTTACGCTTTCCGAGACGCTGCCTGACAGAGGAATGATCTTCAGCCTCGATCCTTCTCTTCAACCGGAAGCCTATGTGATAGATGTCAAGAGAAAATCGGTCAAAGTGCAGGCATCAGACTTGCGTGGCTTCGTATATGCTATTCAGACTTTGACTCAGATGCTTCCGGAAATTCCTTGTTGCCATATCGAGGATGCTCCGCGTTTTGCCTATCGTGGTCTCCACCTCGATGAAGCCCGTCATTTCTTCGGCAAGGACGAGGTCAAGAAGTATCTTGATATCATGGCATATCATAAACTCAATACTTTCCATTGGCATCTTACAGATGACCAGGGATGGAGAATCGAGATTAAAAAGTACCCCGAACTGACTTCGGTCGGTTCAGTCCGTAACGGAACCTGCATCAAGAGAAGATACAATACGAATGATGGCGTGCCTTATGGCGAAGGAATGTGGTATTCTCAGGATGATATCAAGGAAATCGTTGCCTATGCAGCATCAAAGGGAATAGATGTCATCCCGGAAATCGACCTTCCAGGACATATGCTCGCAGTTCTTGCCGCTTATCCTCATCTCGGCTGCTCGGGCGGTCCATATCAGGTGTGGCACAGATGGGGTGTATCCAAGGATGTCCTTTGTGTTGGAAATGAGCAGGTGTATACCCTGATTGAGGATATTTTGACCGAGGTTTGTGAACTTTTCCCATACAAGTATGTGCATATCGGAGGGGACGAGTGTCCGAAGGATTCGTGGAAGTCTTGCCGCAAGTGTCAGGCCAAGATAAAGCAACTGGGACTGAAGGGAGATGAAGAACATGATGCGGAGCACTATCTGCAGAGTTATGTGATGAATCGTGTGGAGTCCTTCCTCAAGACAAAGGGCAAGAGTGTCATAGGTTGGGATGAGATACTAGAAGGTGCGCCCTCAAAATCAGCGACTGTGATGTGTTGGCGAGGAGAGTCGGCAGGCCTTAAGGCAGCAGAACTCGGTCACGATGTGATAATGACACCTACAACATACTGTTATTGGGACTATTATCAGGCGACAGACATAGAGAACGAACCTTTCGGAATCGGCGGTTATGTGCCGGTCGAGATGGTCTATTATTATGATCCTTGTCCTGAGAAGATAACAGACCAGCAGCGCAGTCATATTCTTGGAGTACAGTCTAATCTGTGGACGGAATACATCAAGACACCGGAACACCTTGAATACATGGTTCTTCCTCGTCTTGCAGCCCTTTCGGAAGTTCAGTGGTGCATGCCGGACAACAAGGATTGGGACAGGTTTCTGGATAGTATGGACGAGTTGTGTCAGGCGTATGAGAATATGGGATATAATTACGCAAAACATATATTCGGAGTCAGCGGTTACATAGAATCTTATACTGAAAATTCAAGAGCCATTGTAACCTTGGCAGCCCAGGGTGGAGCACCGATAAGATATACCCTCGACGGCACATGTCCTGACATGGATTCCAGACTTTATGAGGGTCCGCTCGAGATATCTTCCACATGTGTGCTCAAGGCATCTGCTGTGAGGGATGGTGACATGACCAGACCGCTTGTAAAGCAGTTTTCTTTCCATAAGGCAGTGGGTAAGACGATAAAACTGACACATAAGTCACAGGCTCCTTTTTCTCCAAAAACAGGGGAGGCTCTCCTCGACGGAATCAGAGGTCCCGCAATACATAAAAGCAAGGAGTGGTGCTGCTGGACAGCCAAGCCATTCGAGGCAGTCATAGATATGGATTCAACAGAACCGTATTCAAGCGTGACCATAGGTTATCTTTCAAATAAGCCGTCTCAGATATTCAATCCTGTCACCCTTTCAGTAAGTGTGTCACAGGATCGCGTTTCATACT
>JAZRGY010000010.1:0-18573 GCA_045644485.1 Candidatus Cryptobacteroides sp.
CGACTCAGTCTTTGCCTCTACATCAGATACCCCAATATCTTCTGTAGTGACTGCGGACTTTCTCTACCTTACCAAAGCGAACTCGTATATACGCTCTCACTTTGATAAGCACAGGGTAAACCATCTTGACAGTCACCCTGACCTCAGTGCAATAAGTTCTACAAGTCATAAGGTTAAATATTCTACAGTGATAGAACTATTGGAAAGAAGTCGTTGGGATAGCCCCGACAGTTACAGTATGCCACCCCTCTGTTAGGTCTTTAGAAAAAGAAAAGACATCATTGGGGTGATGTCTAATCTAATGGGTACTGTAGAACCCGTATGACTTGTGCTGCAAAGGTACGAACTTTTCTGAATCCTGCAATATAATCGGCAAATTTAAGAGTAAGTATTCTATAAACGAAAAAAGCACTGAAGAAATTCAGTGCTTTTTTGCTCCCGAACTTGGACTTGAACCAAGGACCCTCTGATTAACAGTCAGATGCTCTAACCAACTGAGCTATTCGGGAATTTTTGTTTTCAAACGTTTTCTTTTCGTTTGGGATTGCAAAGGTAGACATTTTTTCTTTACCTCCAAACTTTTTTGCGAAAAAAAATTAAAAAAAGTGCATTTTTGTTCGATTTGTGTGTTTTTCTTCGGGATACTATAGTCCTTAAAGGTGCAAAATGCCGAGTATGTACAGTGCAGGATGGGGCGGAAATATGGAATCTGGTTGCCGTTTTGGATAAAATGTCATAGAATTTCCAGATTTTATTAAATTTGTAAGTCTGTATTTGTTTAATGAATAATTGATGACTTATGGCAAATTTGTTAGATGAGGTTACCGGACCTGTAAATGAGGATGGTCGTGATGTGAGGGTTATTGATTGTCAGATTCCTGTCAAGGTCGGATTCGGCTCCGTTGTTTTTGAAATCGCTTTATGGGTATTTCTCCCGATAATGGTATTTCTTTATGTGCATTTCTTCGGTGCGATGCTTCCCGACCCTATGCTTGTGCTGGCGGTAGGATGCGTGGCCGGAATGCTCCCAGGTCTGATCTTCATTTTTGTCAAGATTGCTGCTAAGAATTATTTCCAACAGTTGGAACAGCGTATTCAGGCTGAGGCTTCCAATATCGACAACTACCTTGAGCAGCGTGTCCAGGTGCTTCAGAATGTTGTCGGACTCCTTGAGCGTGCGGTGGAACTGGACAAGGATGTCATGAAGTCTGTGGCAGCCCTTCGTAGTGGACAGATAAACGAACAGAACAGAAGCGAAGTGAATGCGCAGGTCACATCGGCATTCGGGCGTATTGCTTTTGAGAAATATCCGGAGTTGAAGGCTCATGATGCAATCGCTGATGCGATGCAGCAGAATAATTATCTCCAGCGTGAGATCACAGCAGCAAGGACAGTCTATAACAGCAGAGTCACTCAGTGGAATACAGATATCTTCAGATGGCCTGCCAAAATGATTGTGGCGGCTCGTCAGGGCTACACCACACGTATACCTTTCTCTATATCTTCAGAAACCCGTGAGATGGCAAGAAGCAAGTTCTTCTAAAATGCTCGTTGTCTATGATTCAGGAGATTCACAATCCGCTGTCCGAGTATGTCAATGTCTTTAAGGCGCGCTTCACAAGTGTTGCAGAAAAGACTTTTGCAGACTTGTCTTCTGAGGCGAATGTGGATGTGGAGGCAAACAGAAGGACATGCAAGGAAATATATGCGGCAGAGAAGGAACTCTCTGGAATAGAGTCCAGAATATCCAATTGGACTTTGATTCGTGTGATTTTCTGGATACTTTTCTGTGCCGGTCTTGTCTTGTTCGGTATCATAGTAAATGAAGATCCGGAACATTCTGCCATGTTTCTTGGAGCAAGCGTCATTCTGTTGCTGTTGAACCTGGTGCTGGTCAATCCCAGGGTGAAGGCTTTGAAGAAACCAGCAGGTGAACTGCAGAAGAAGATTGACGCCAAGACCGAGGAGGCCTGGGCGCAGATGAGGCCGCTGAATGAACTGTATGACTGGGATATTCTTGCCCGAATGATGTCCGCCACCGTCCCTAAACTTGAGTTCGACCCGTACTTCACAGCCCAGCGTTTGGCCGATCTTCAGGTGGTTTATGATTGGGACAGTTCGTTCAACGAGGGACGTTCCGTACTTTTTTCTCATTCAGGTCTGATAAACGGAAATCCGTTCATCCTTTGCAGGACCAGAAAGATGGAAATGGGGGACAAGACCTATTATGGAAGTAAGACCATATCGTGGACCGAGTCCCGTCGCAACAGCGATGGTACATACAGCACGGTCAGCAGGAGCCAGGTGCTGACCGCTTCCTACACTGCTCCGTATCCGCAATATTTCGAGAAGACACGCCTTATCTATGCGAATACAGCCGCTCCCGATCTTGTGTTTCATCGAAGGCAGAGCGATCTTGCCGGTACTGAGAACACGTTCTCATACAGACGAAAGATGAGAAAACTCCGCAGGAAGTCCCGCAAACTGAAGAACTCGGATTTTGCGATGATGACAAACGAAGATTTTGAGGTGTCGTTCGATACTAGCGACCGCAATGACAACCACCAGTTCGCCCTTCTCTTCACACCCCTTGCCCAGCAGAGCATGCTTGACCTGCTTAGGGACAAGAACCATGGATATGGAGATGATTTCGACTTTATAAAGAACAAGATGATCAATATGGTCGTTTCTGACCATATGCAGATGTTTGATATTGAACTTGCTCCTCAAGACTACATGAACTTTGACTTTGACAAGGCGAAGGCCAATTTCGTGACAGTCAATTCAAGATATTTTCGTGCCATATATTTTGCTTTTGCACCATTGCTTTGTGTGCCGATGTATCAGCAGGTGCGACCGCAGCACGATATCTATGGCCGTGACATGAAGCGTGAAAGCGCTTTCTGGGAGCATGAAGCATTGGCTAATTTCTGGGGTCAGGATAAGTTCCGGCATCCGGACTGTGCTACGGACTGCATACTGAAGACTTCGCAGAGCAAGGGCGAAGAGGACGAAAGTTCGATAATTGTGCATGCCTATGGCTATAGGGCGACAGACAGACTTACCTACATCAGCAGGTATGGCGGCGACGGGCGCTTCCATGATGTTCCGGTACATTGGGTGGAATATACTCCGGTGACAGGAGTGGGTTGCATCCATATGAAGGAAGATAACAATGCTGATAGCGAACCTGTCACTCAGAAGGAACGTATCGGTCGTATTAGCAGGGTTCTTGATGCCTCAGGCATGAAATTGTACCGTAGGCACATCGCTTCCCGACTGAACGTGTGACAGGGGGGCTCCAAATGACGGAGAATCATATATTTTATGTATCTTTGCATGATATAAAACTTAATTTATGGATATAGATCTTTTATCAAAAATGGTCAAGGAACTGATCCTTGATGACGACAAGGTGGTCCTGCCTGGCCTCGGCTGTTTCGTGGCTGAGATAGTTCCTGCGTATTTCTCTGATAAGGGCTATACCATAAATCCCCCGTATAGGAAACTATATTTCAGGTCACGTCCGGAAGAAGGTGATGCATTGATTGATTTCTATGCGAAGTCGAATGATGTGGCTTACGATGTGGCAGAGAAGATTGTCAAGGATTTCATTGCTGAACTCAAGGCCGTTCTTATCTCGAAGAAGGTCGTTGTGTTCCCTGGACTTGGACGTCTCAGAGCGACAAAGGAAAACAATGTCTTCTTTATTGCAAATGAGGATCTTGATATTTATCCCGAGGGATTTGGCCTTGCTCCTGTTTCTCTCAAGACTCATAAGGAGACTGTGGAAGAAGTCAGTGCTGCAGTAGCGGATCTGAAGAGTATGTTGGATGGAAGAGCGGAATCTGTACAGGAACAGGAGCCGGAGATGGAAATCCTTGTGGAACCTATGCCTGAACCTGATCCCGAACCTATGCCAGAACCTGAACCGACACCTGAGCCAGAACAAAATCCAGAGCCTCTCCCAGTACCTGTGTCCGATCCGGCTCCGCATCCGGCACCGGTCTCTCTTGCCGATCCTGTTTCGGAAAAGAAGGATGGTGTGAGATGGGGACGGGTACTTATGATATTTTTGGCCGTACTCCTGCTTCTTGTCATAGCCTATATGCTTATAGGACGTCTGTGTCCGGAATGGATAGACAGATTCCTTTATACTCCGGAGGAGTTGGAAATTCTTAACAGATAAAGATGATAAAGTATACAAAAGACCTTACCATACAATGCTATGAGACAGATGCCTCATGGCGTCTGAAACCTGCTTCATTCATGAACTTTGCCCAGGAGGCAGCAGGCAATCATGCCGTATATCTTGGGTTCGGTTATGACGATCTGATAGCAAAGAATACTGCATGGATACTTTCCAGAGTACATGTGGTGTTTATCGATACCCCAAAATGGAAAGAGGATATTACCCTTACCACATGGCATAAAGGACTTAATCGTCTGTTCTTCCTTAGAGACTTCATCCTTACTGATAAGGATGGCAGAGAACGTGTTAAGGCTACGACTTCATGGCTGGTGCTGGATCTTTCGACCAGAAGGCTTGTGCGCGACCCTGGCCTGATGGAAGACGGAACTGTATGTACTGAAAACATTATAGAGACTCCGGCAGACAAGGTACAGATGCCTAAGGATATCGACCCAATCCATGTTATGGATCATGTCGTGGCATATTCGGATGTAGATATGAATGCTCATACGAACAATGCCATGTATATGCAGTGGGCAATGGATGCTGTAGATTATGATGTGGCCTCGTCGCGACCAGTCAAGGAGTTCACAATCAATTTCAACCATGAGTCCAAGCCTGGAGATGTCGTAACGATATCGAAGGCGCGAGTGGAAGAAGGGGAAAACCTGAAAGTGTTTGTCGAAGGAAAGGTTGACGGTCAGTCTGCATTCTGTGTTGAAATATTATTCTGAACGGATGGAATTGATATACCCATATGATCAGGTAGTGCCGGTTGTTCCTGCTCCTACAGCAGGAAGCATGGTAGAGAATCCTGCGGCCAGTGAGTGGTTCCCTGTTGTTGAACCCAGTGGACTTGTGATAGGACGGTCCACCCGCAATTATTGCCATAGCGGAGCAAAACCTCTCCATCCTGTCATCCATATCCACATAATAGACAGATACAGCAGGATATATCTCCAGAAGCGTTCCATGAAAAAGGATATACAACCGGGCAAATGGGATACTGCTGTCGGAGGACATGTGTCATATGGCGAGGGCATTCTTGAGGCTGTATATCGTGAAGCATCTGAAGAATTGGGATTTACAGATTTCAATCCCATATATCTTGAATCATATCAGTTTGAGTCGCAGATAGAAAGGGAAATGGTCAATGTCTTTGCTGCAGTCGGCAGTTATGAACTCCATCCTGATCTCGAAGAGGTTGACGAAGGAAGGTGGTGGGACCTTGCCGATATTGACGCGAACCTTGACAAAGGAGTTTTTACTCCAAACTTCGAATCGGAGTTCAGCATGATACGTAAATCTCTTCTTGCACTTCTGTAAGAAATATAAAATACATACAGTCATGTCGGTCATAGAATCTTTTTCAGGACTGCCCTTTGGCAGAACGCAGACATTGCGTGATATAGCATCTTCTGCTACCGGTAAATATATACTCCTTTACACTGGCACCCATCATCTGGAAATGGGAATGTTTGCTGAGGAACGTATGGTCTGTATCGCAGATGATACATCTGCAGATATGCTGTATGCCGATCATTACAGGCTTACCGATGGCCCGGACGGCAGTCAGATAAGACGCAGACATCCTCTGATCGAGTGCCAGAAAGGTGCCTTGCGTAATGATTTTGATTTCGGCACAGTGCTGGTTTTCCGTGCAGAATCTTTCCGATTGGCTGTGGCGGATATGGAAGAGGATTATGAGTATGCGGCTCTTTACGATCTGCGTCTCAGGATGGATAAGATTGTCCATATAAACGAATATCTCTATACGGATGTGGAAACCGACGACCGCAAGTCGGGTGAGAAGCAGTTCGATTATGTCGACCCTCGCAACAGGGCAGTGCAGATAGAGATGGAGAGGGCGTGTACGGCCCATCTGAAGAGGATTGGCGCTTATCTGGAACCAAAGTTCAAGGATCCGGAATCATGCGGACTCGGCGGAGAATTTCCTGTGACCGCCTCTGTGGTAATACCTGTATTCAACAGGATCCGCACCGTTGCTGATGCTGTCGAAAGCGCATTGACCCAGAAGTCTTCCTTCCCATACAATGTCATAGTGGTCGATAATCATTCCTCTGACGGTACGACAGATCTTCTTGCTGACCTTGCTGCAAAGAATGAGAGACTGATACATGTCATTCCGGATAGGGACGATCTCGGAATCGGAGGATGCTGGAATCTTGCGGTCCATCATGAGATGTGTGGTGAATATGCAGTCCAACTCGACAGCGATGACGTTTATAGCGGTCCGGATACTCTTCAGAAGATTGTTGATGCCTTTCATGAACAGAAATGTGCCATGGTCGTGGGTACATATCAGATGACCGATTTCCAGATGAATCCTATACCTCCTGGAATAATTGACCATAGGGAATGGACTGAGGATAACGGACGTAACAATGCCCTTCGAATCAACGGTCTGGGTGCCCCAAGGGCATTCTGGACTCCTCTCCTGAGGACCATCAATCTGCCGAATACAAGTTATGGGGAGGATTACGCTCTCGGCCTGCGCATAAGCCGTGAGTACCGCATCGGCCGCATCTATGATGTCCTGTATTGCTGTCGCAGATGGGAAGGCAATTCTGATGCTGCTCTTGATGTGGAAAGGGTCAATGCCAATAATCTCTATAAGGACAGGATCCGTACATGGGAACTGGAGGCAAGACAGAAGATGTCCCGACAGGATCGAAATGACAAAGACAATGAAGAATAACGATATACTTCATAAGTTCGTAGGCGACCAATTGTCAAGATGGCCTCTTGCCTGCGACAATTTCAGAGCCTTGAAGAATGTGCAGGTCAGGGAGATCGAGACCGGGGGACTGACTGTCAGACTTCAGTTCAATCCTGCCAGGATCATATCTTCTGCTGCAAAACTTGATAAGAAGGATATTGCCGCCCGCAAGTGCTTTCTTTGCAGGGATAACCGTCCTGGCGAGCAGGATATGCTCAAGTTCGAAGGACGTAAGGGTAAGAAATACCATATACTGGTGAATCCATATCCGATATTTCCGGAACACCTTGTCATCGCTTCCACAAAGCATACAGATCAGTCGATATGGCACAAATATATCGATATGCTGGATCTTGCCCGTAAATATGACGGATTCACCTTTTTTTATAACGGGCCAAAAAGCGGAGCATCTGCGCCGGATCATCATCATTTTCAGGCTGCTCCTAAAGGCCTGATTCCTCTCTGTGAGGATATTGAGGGAGGGAATGCCTTGAATTATATTACCTCTGTCCAGGATGCCAGACTATATCATTATGACAAATTCACGACCGGTATATTCGTTATACGTTCCGAGACTGCCAAGTCTGCAGCCAAACTGTTCTATCGTCTTCTGGATTGTGCTCAGACCCGGGAAGGGGATACCGAACCACAGTTCAATCTTTTTACATACTATACAGGTAACGGGTTCTGCTCGATAATCATATTCCGCAGATGCCATCGTTCGCACCATTATTTCAGCGATGGTCCGGACCATCTGACCATGAGTCCGGGATGTGCCGATATGGGAGGCGTATTCATAGTTCCTGTTGAGGCTGAATATGAAAAGATTACCTCGGAACTTCTGGGAGAGATGATAGCGGAGGTGTCGATGACAAGTCAGGAACAGGATCGTCTCATCTGGCGTCTGACACGTACCCAACCTCTTCTGCAGGTGGGTATAATGTCTGCGAGGGAGATAGAATTCGAGATACTTTCAGATGGGGCTGGCTCCAGGAAAGCCCTTCTTCGTGAAGGAAAGATAGAATATGACGGTGCACTTTATGATGAATTGTATTTTGAGGCTCCCACTCTTTCTACCATGTTTGCACAGCCATCCTTCGTTCTTCGCGGAGTCACGATAGGGGTGAATTTCCATTGGGAACGAAAAGAGGATCAGAAGTTTGCAGGTGCGCTTAAGATTGTGGTGGAGAAGGACCGTCTGACTGCCATCAATGTTATCGGAGTCGAAGATTATCTGCTTAGTGTGATATCTTCTGAAATGAGCGCATCCGCATCTGAGGAGTTTCTCAAGGCGCATGCTGTCATTTCCCGTTCATGGGTAATGGCTCAGATACAGTCATCACGTAAGGAACATCAAGTCGATATTCCGGGAGAAATATGCAATGTGCCTTCTCTGATGCTGCATCTGGATTCGCTTCTTTGTACAGATGATGTGCCGGAAGAGTCAAAGGTGCATGAATATGTGAAATGGTATGACCATGATGATCATGATCTGTTTGATGTATGTGCTGACGATCACTGTCAAAGATATCAGGGACTTACCCGTGCAACCGGAGATACTGTGCGTAAGGTCATAGATCAGACGTGGGGCCAGGTCCTGTATCATGGAGGAGAACTGTGCGATGCCAGATTCTCGAAATGTTGCGGAGGAGTGATGGAACGGTTCTCTGCGTGCTGGGATGACAGGGATTTTCCATATCTTCAGCCGGTTCCGGATGCTCCGGGGCATGATGCGGATGGCGAGTGCTTCTGCAATACCACAGACAAGTCCATTCTCTCTCAGGTGCTGAATAACTATGATCAGGAGACGACTGATTTTTATCGATGGACAGAGAGATATGACCGTAATGCCTTGTCCGGGCTCATAACTCGTCGAAGCGGTAAGGATATAGGCAGTCTGGTTTCTATCCAGCCTCTTGAAAGAGGACTTTCCGGTAGGATAATCAGGCTTGAGATTGTCGGTACGAAAATGACTCTCGTGGTGGGCAAGGAATTGGAAATAAGAAGGATACTGTCGGAGAGCCATCTGAAAAGTTCTGCCTTTGACGTCAGGATGGACGGAGATACTGTAATCCTTGAAGGAAAGGGCTGGGGTCATGGCGTCGGGCTCTGTCAGATAGGTGCTGCCGTCATGGCTTCAAAAGGATATACATATAAAGAAATACTGGAACATTATTATCCCGGAACTATCATAAATGAAAACTGAAAGCAAGATCAATCCATGGTTATGGATACCTACCCTTTATTTTGCTGAGGGTATTCCTTATTTCATAGTAAACAACATATCTGTGATAATGTTCAACAATATGGGCATGTCCAAGGGTGATATGGCTATGTATACGAGCCTTCTGTATCTTCCATGGGTGATAAAGCCTCTTTGGAGCCCTTTTGTTGATATAATAAGGACAAAGAGATGGTGGATAATGGCTATGCAGATTCTTATGTCTGTCGCATTTGCTCTTGTCGCCTTCACCCTGCCTCATCCTTCTGCGGAAACCATTGCGGCGGGAAGTACTGATGTATCTCTTTTCGCTGTGACGCTTGTTCTGTTTTGGATCACTGCCTTTGCATCTGCGACCCATGACATAGCGGCGGACGGATTCTATATGCTTGCACTGAATCCCGGTGACCAGTCGTTATTTGTCGGAATAAGAAGTACCTTCTACAGACTTTCTTCGATATTCGGACAAGGTGTCCTTGTGGTAATTGCAGGTATGCTCGAAAGAAAGACTGGAAACATACCTCAGGCCTGGTCTGTGACTTTGGTTATCTCTGCTGTCATATTTGCAGCAGTGACTCTTTGGCATACATTCCGTCTTCCTAAGCCGGATTCGGATGTCTCTCGTCTGAACGAGGATCATGGTGGAGCCCGTGATATATTTATGGAGTTCGGGAGGACTTTTGCCACATTCTTCCGTAAGAAACATGTATGGGTGGCCATGGCTTTCATGCTTCTGTACAGGCTTCCGGAAGCCTTTCTTGTCAAGATGATGAATCCTTTTCTCCTTGATTCCGCTGCAAAAGGAGGCTTGGGACTTTCTACAGAGACCGTCGGAGTGGTGTACGGCACTGTAGGAGTTGCGGCACTTACTGTCGGAGGCATTCTAGGAGGAATAGCGGCGTCAAGATGGGGTCTGAAGAAGGCCCTTTGGCCTATGGCTCTGAGCCTTACGCTTCCTTGTCTGTCTTTTGTATTTCTCGCAGCCTTTCAGCCGGATAACCTCTTGCTTATCAGTTCCTGCGTTGCTCTGGATCAGTTCGGTTACGGCTTCGGATTCACGGCATACATGCTTTATCTCATATACTTTTCAGAAGGGGAATTCAAGACGGCACATTATTCGCTGTGTACAGCATTCATGGCGCTCAGCATGATGCTCCCCGGTATGGTCGCAGGTTACCTTCAGGAGTCTCTCGGCTATGTGTGGTTCTTCGGCTTTGTGATGGTGTGCTGCCTTGTTACCGTGCTGGTGACTTTCATGCTGAAGGTCGATCCTCAATATGGAAAGAAAAATTAAAAATCAGTGGTTATGATGAAAAAGATGATGCTTTGCGCAGTTTCCATTGCGGTATGCGCTCTTGTTTCGTGCGGACAGCAGGATGTACCTCCTGCAGAAGGGTCCAAGATCGGGTTTGCCTTGTCATTCTTCAAGGAAGTCAACAGGAATTCAGAATCAAAAAATAATATCGTGGCTTCCCCATATAGTGCAGGAACCGCTCTGTCAATGCTTGAAGAGGGAGCCCAGGGACAGACTAAGGTGGAATTGGACAATGCCTTGAACGGATGCCTTTTCAGTAGTCAGAAACTGGAAAGCGGAGATTCTGTGGTGGTGAAATCCGCCAATTCAGTATGGATTGACAGTGACTTCAGCGTGAAGAACCACTATGTAAACCTTCTTCAGAAAGATTATGATGCATTGGTGGAGACCTTGAGGTTTTCAGATCCTGCTACAGTACGTGCAATCAATAACTGGTGTTCGGAAAATACTGCTGGGAAGATAGAGGAGATTGTCGACAAATTGACTCCAGGAGATGTGATGGTGCTTCTGAATGCCTTGTATTTCAATGCTCCATGGGAAAATGAGTTTGAGCCTAACCTTACTTCAAAGGCAGATTTCCATGGAGTGTCAGGAAGTACTCAGGTCGATATGATGTATCGTAAGGGCAGTTATAACTATGTCGAGTATCAGGGATGTCAGATGATTGAACTCCCATATATGGGAAGCACATATTCCATGTTTGTGCTTCTTCCACCGGAAGGAATGAAGATAGATGCGCTTCTTCCATATGTTAATGAGAATGTCTATAATGAGGCTATGGGCATGCTTTCTCCTGCCGAGGTAAAGTTCAGGATGCCGAAGGTGAAACTGGAGACAGAGATGCTTCTGAACGATGCTCTTATGGATATGGGGGTCAGGACAGCATTTACAGGTGCTGCAGATTTCAAGGGTATTTCTGAAATGGGACCTCTGGTTGTGAGTCAGGTTAAGCAGAAATGCTATATTGATATTACAGAATCCGGAACCGAGGCTGCTGCAGTCACTAGTGTGCAGGTAAGGCTTACCTCTGTTCGTCCGGAGCCGGATCTCAAGGTCATGACTGTTGACCGCCCTTATGTGTTCTTTATTGCTGATAAGGCGTCTGATAATATTCTGTTTGTCGGAAAGATCGTAAATCTTTAATGAATATTGAGATGAGGAAACTGTTCGTTGTTCTGGTACTTATTGTATGTCTTCCATATTTTGAAATCTATGCAGCGCGTCCTGTGGTGAAGACTGGTGTGGAGGTTCTTAGGGATCGAGGGTTTGAAGGTCTCAAAGGTAAACGCGTCGGTCTTGTCACAAATCCCAGTGGAGTCGACAGATACCTGGAGTCTACTGTGGACATTCTTTATAATGCCCCAGGAGTGGAACTCGTCGCCCTTTACGGACCAGAACATGGGGTACGAGGAGATGTGTATGCCGGCGGCAAGGTGGCAGATACGAAAGATGCTGCCACGGGTCTGCCTGTGTATTCTCTGTATGGGGCGACACGCAAGCCTACGCCTCAGATGCTTGAGGGTGTGGATGTGATGGTATATGACATCCAGGATGTGGGGGCTCGTTCATATACGTTTATCAGCACCTTGGGCCTTGTCATGGAAGCCTGTGCGGCACAGGGGATAGAAGTGATGGTCTTGGACAGACCAAATCCTTTGGGAGGTGTCAAGATAGAGGGCTGCTATGTGGAGCAGCCATTCAATTCGTTTGTGAGCCAGTACAGGATACCTTATATTTACGGACTGACAGTCGGCGAACTTGCTGTAATGATAAATGAGGAAGGACTTAACAGAGGTCAACTTGGAAATCAGGAGCCTGTAAAGTGCAAATTGACTATCGTGCCGATGGAAGGTTGGGAAAGGGATATGCTTTATGAGGATACCGGTCTTCCGTGGGTACTGCCTTCTCCTAACATTCCGTTCAAGGACACTCCTTTGTACTATTCCGCTTCAGGGATATGCGGAGAACTCTATGGATTCATGGATATAGGTATCGGATATACTCTTCCTTTTCAGGTATTTGGTGCCACATGGCTGGATCCGGACAAGTTGAAGGAACGTCTGGAAAGTTATGACCTCCCTGGTATTTCTTTCCGCACCATATGGTATAAGCCTATCGCGGGCGCACGGAAAGGAGAGTTGGTCAAGGGTCTTCAATATTTCTTTACTGACTATGAAAGTGCCCGTATTACAGAGACTCAATTCTATGTAATGCAGGCGGTTGCAGAAATATATCCTGACCAGAAGGCCTTTGAGGTCGTTACCGGTTACGGTCTTTTTGACAAAGTTTGTGGCACGGATTATGTGAGAAATGAGTTCAGCAAAAGGTACAAAGTGGAAGATATAAAGGATTACTGGAGAAAGGATGAGTCCTCTTTCCGTGAACTTTCGCAGAAGTACCACATCTATTAACTTAAAACTTTCATATCATGGGATCAATCAGAAAAGCAATGGCTCCAATGCTTGCGGCGCTTGCATTGACAGCGTTCATGTCTGATGCTCTTGCACAGACACGAAGATCCTCAGACGTGAACAGATCTACACCTGCCCGTCAATCGACTTCACGTTCTTCGTCATCATCTTCACAGGTGAGACGTTCAACTTCCTCTTCGCAGACCAGACAGTCGAATGACAAAAAGAAACAGAATAGCACTGCGGCTACCCGTCCATCATCTTCCAGCAGGAAGCCTGCGACAAGACCTTCGTCTGGTTCAGACCATAAGCCTAGTACGACTGTTGCAAAACCTTCTGCTCAGACCAAACCTGCAACACGTCCTTCAAGACCATCTGACCAGAATGCCAGACCTTCTGCCCCAGCATCGAAGCCGGGCAGCAAGCCTTCCGGAGACAAGAATAATTTCAAGCCCGGAGATCAGAACAGACCGGTTCAGGTGACGAGACCTGCGCCAAACAGACCTCAGGGTAATAATAAGGGAGACAGACCTGGAGTTCGTCCTGATGCCGGACCCGCTAA
Organism: Candidatus Cryptobacteroides sp.; assembly: GCA_045644485.1. Classification (GTDB taxonomy): domain Bacteria; phylum Bacteroidota; class Bacteroidia; order Bacteroidales; family UBA932; genus Cryptobacteroides. The sequence continues at coordinate 13,442 of JAZRGY010000010.1, forward strand.
ACCACACGGTAAGCCGAATGCCAAACCAGGAGGACCGGGCCATGGTCCGGGAAAACCGGTACAGATACGTCCGGATCATCGGAATCCACCGCCTCCAAGAATACATCCTCGCGACAGAGACTTCATGCGTTGGGACCGTCCGTCATATTGGTGGTCGCATACCAACCACTATTACGGATATAGGGTAAGGGTGCTTCCTACCCATGTGCACAGGCATGTCTATCATGGCATTACCTACTACTGCTACAATGATATATGGTATCGTCCATATGGAGGATATTATGTGGTCTGCAGGCCTCCGTACGGTATTTCTCTTGCGGCTGACATCATAACAGACTTAGCATGGACCGCGGTGAGACTTTCGTACTACAATACTGTAGCGAACACATATGACGTGATAAATGACAATAATGCATATATCGCCGAGCAGAATGAAATAATCGCACAGAATAATGCTACGATAGCGGCACAGAATGCGACAATAGCGCAAAATCAGCAGTTGGCTCAGACATCATATTCGTTGGCGAACGGACTGGGACTCATGCAGAGTTATGCTGCCGCTGATTCAGAATATTTCTATCAGGATGGAGTATTCTATGCGAAGGATGCAAAAGGTGAGTACAAGGTGATTCTCCCTCCTTCCGGCGCTTTGGTTGAGACTCTTCCTGAGGATTTTGATATGGTGACTCTCAGTGACGGTAACGAATATTATAAGGTTGATGATACGATCTATAAGGTGACAGTTTCTGAAGGAAAACCATACTTTGAGGTCGTAGGACAGCAGTACAACTAGAAACCATAAAAAACGGACTGGCTAGCCAGTCCGTTTTTTATGGGTGCTCAGATTATCTTATCTGATCATAACAGGGCCGCCGAAAGGGCAGATATCGAAATAAGCAATGTCTCCCTTATATGAAACCTCAAGTGTCTTTCCGTCCTGCTGGGCCTTGATCTTCTTTCCTCCGGTTGTTACTTCCAAAGTGAGAGGAGTCTCATACAAGGTCTTTTCAAGACTTGTTGCAGGGGTGACCTCAAGACCAGTTCCTGTAGATGTGATGTCTAGTCTTGTATCTTTTGCTACAGCGGTATATGCAGCCACATCGCGGAATGTACCGACCCAGATGCGTTCTTCGAGTGATTTAAGATAGTCCAGAAAGTCTGTGAACTCAGTCGGGTCTGTATAACAGTCATAACCGTAATTAATGCCGTGAGTCATGCCGGTTATCCATGAACCTGATGCCAAAGCGTCCTCTACCTGTTTTGTCAGATACTCCTTTGGCGAATGCTGTCCACCCAGCCAGAACTCCTTCAGTCTTGCGCCTACTCTTCCTTCCATCGCTGCAGCAATGACCTTTTCGTTGAAGGCATTGTATGGGAAACAGAATGTGGTAGATGGTTTTCCGATATTCTTGAGTATTGCTGCATCGTTCCTTTTTATCTGGTCAGCAAGTTCCTCATCAGACAGCATTGTAAGGTAAGGGTGACTCCAACTGTGGTTGGACATCTCATGCCCTCTGTCAGACATTTCTTTAGCCTCAGCCCATGTAAAATGTGTAGTATCAGCCATAGGATCCTCCGGCATCCAGCCTCCGCACATCCAGAATGTGCCTCGGAATCCTCGTTTTTCTAGTTCAGGGGCTACGATTGTATAATGTTCCTTCATTGAGTCATCAAATGTGAGGCTTACAGCGCATTCCTTGCTGTCCTTGTAATCGCTGATCCTGATATCCTCTGTAGAAAGGTTTGCAGAGCATCCTAATACTGTTGCCATAGATGCTGCCATAATGATTCGTTTCATGGTTATAATAGGGTTTTGTAAGTGTTTTCCAAGGTAGTGATGTCGCCAGAAGAATGGAGTGATATTCCGAATCCGTCAGAATGTATGAGATGTTTTTCTTGCATCACCTCAAGCAAGTGCCTTGCAACGGCAGGTGCCGGGTCTATGAGGGTAATGGGACGACCTGCAACCTTTGTGATGGTTTCTGAAAGGAAAGGATAGTGGGTGCAACCAAGTACTATTGTGTCGGCTCCGGCTTCAATGAGCGGTCGCACGCTTCTTTCCACTACGTTTTCGGCTTCCGGTCCTGATGTGATTCCGTTTTCCACAAGTTCGACGAATCCTTGGCCGATGTGCTCCACGATCTTTACGTCATGTGCCCATTTTTCCCTAGTGTCTATGTATTTTGTTGCCTTCAGGGTCCCTGCTGTGGCCAATACTCCGACCACTCCTGTTTCAGTAGCCTGTGCCGCCGGCTTTACGGCCGGCTCCATACCGATGAAAGATATCGGAAACTCTTCTCTAAGGGTGCTGATTGCAGCGGCGGTTGCTGTATTGCATGCCACTACGATGATGTCAGCGCCGTTTTTCATAAGGAATCTGGTTATTGCTCTGGCTCTGTCGATTATGTATTCGCGAGGCTTTTCTCCGTATGGACAGTTGGCGTTGTCAGAATAGTATATGTATCGTTCCTCAGGGAGAATTTTATATATCTCTCTGAAGACGGACAAACCGCCTGTTCCCGAGTCGAAGATTCCTATCATCTGTTTGAATTTATATCTTACAAATATACTTATTTTTCTTATTTTTGTACGAAATAAACATTACTATGGCACTTGTAATACCGGAAGGGTACAGAAATATATTAGGCAACGTCGAGAATACGGAGAAGGCGATAAAGGCAGTGAAGGACATGTTTCAGGATAATCTTTCTGCCCAACTGGCGCTTCTTAGAGTCACAGCCCCTATGGTCGTGGTAAGCGGCATAGGCTTGAATGATGACCTTAACGGAATTGAATCTCCGGTATCCTTTCCTGTAAGGGACATGGGAGGATGCAAGGCAGAGGTTGTGCATTCGCTTGCCAAATGGAAAAGGATGAAACTTTCTCAGATGGGGGTCGCTCCCGGCAGGGGTATATATACGGATATGAATGCCCTGCGTCCTGAGGAGGAACTTGATAATATCCATTCGATCTATGTGGACCAGTGGGACTGGGAGAAGGTCATCGCTCCGGAGCAGAGGACTCTGGACTTCCTGAAGAAGACGGTGCGAAGGATATATGAGGCTATAAAGGTCACTGAAAACAAACTTTATGTCGAGTTTCCGCAGATAGAACCCATGCTTCCTGAAGATATATTCTTCATCCATTCCGAACAGTTGCTTCAGAAATATCCGGATCTGTCTCCGAAGGAGAGGGAAGATGCTGTGGTCAAGGAACATAAGGCCGTATTCATCATTGGTATCGGCAGCAGTCTTTCGGACGGGAAGCCTCATGACGGACGTGCGGCTGACTATGATGACTGGTCTTCTGAAAATGAGGATGGCTATAAGGGTCTGAATGGAGATCTTCTTCTATGGAATCCTGTGCTTAAGAGCGCATTCGAGGTGTCCAGCATGGGTATACGAGTGGATTCTGAGTCCCTCCGCAGACAGTTGGCGCTTCGCGGAGAAGAGGATAAGTCCGGACTCATGTATCATAGGATGCTTCTGGAAGATTCTCTCCCTCTTACAATTGGAGGTGGTATCGGACAGTCTCGTCTTTGCATGTTCCTGCTTCGCAAGGCACATATCGGAGAGATACAGAGCAGTCTTTGGCCTGATGAAATGATACGGATGTGTCATCATGCCGGGATAGACCTTGTATAAAAATTAACTATATTTGCGCGATTTAAGAAAAAGCGATGATAACTAACGAACAGATAAAGGAACTTCAGCAGAGAGTCGGTACGCTTGGCAGATGTATCGGTGTTGACGAGAAGCGTGCGGAAGTGGAAAGAAAAACAGAGAAGACTCTGGCTCCTGATTTTTGGGATGATCCCAAGGCAGCAGAGAAATTTCTTAAGGAACTTTCTGGCGTTAAGTTCTGGGTAAGCGGATATGATAAGGCGTTGTCTGCGGTGGAGGATCTTAATGTGCTTCTGGAACTTGAAGACGATGATATAGATCAGGCATATGAGGGTGCCTTGAAGGAAGTGGAGGCTTTGGAACTTCGCAATATGCTTGGTGAGGAAGGAGATAATCTGGGTGCCGTACTTACCATAAATTCAGGTGCGGGAGGAACGGAGGCTAATGACTGGTCTGCGATGCTCATGCGCATGTATGTCAGGTGGGCGGAGCGTAACGGCTACAAGGTCACTGTGACAGACGAACTTGAAGGAGAGGATGCCGGAATAAAGTCTGTTACCATGCAGGTTGAGGGCGATTATGCCTTCGGTTATCTAAAGGCTGAAAGCGGAGTGCATCGCCTTGTACGTATTTCACCTTTCAATGCTCAGGGCAAGCGTCAGACTACATTCTCATCTGTCTTTGTCTATCCGTTGGTAGATGATTCGATCGAGATCGAGATCAATCCCGGAGATCTTGAATGGGATACCTACCGTTCCAGTGGTGCCGGTGGACAGAATGTCAATAAGGTGGAGACAGGAGTCCGTGTAAAGCATATTCCTTCCGGTATTGTGGTCGAAAATACCGAGACCCGTTCGCAGTTGGACAACAGACAGAATGCCCTCAGAATCCTGAAGTCGAGGCTGTATGATATCGAGTTGAAGAAACGTCAGGAAAAGCAGGCGGAACTTGAAGGACAGAAAAAGAAGATAGAATGGGGATCGCAGATCCGTAGTTATGTACTCCATCCGTACAAAATGGTCAAGGATCTTCGTACTGGGCATGAGACTTCGGATACTCAGGGAGTCCTGGACGGCGACCTGAATGACTTCATGAAGGTGTTCCTTATGGGTGGCGGGCAATAAAACTGAATATATAACCAAACAAATACATTATAAAAAGGCTGGATTTAAAGATGGAATACCCATTTTGATACACCTTTTTGAAGTTCAGTTCATAAGTACAGGTTTTGCAAATAGAGAAAAACTGCATCACACCTCAAGGTGTAAACCTCCGCCACGCATGAGGGGCAAAAGTTAAGCATCTCGTTTGAGATACTTTTTTCATTCTACTCGCTGTTTTCTTTGAGATATTTCATATATTTATACCGATAAATCGGAATTTATATGCCACATTCAGTTGATCCCAAACAGACTACAAGAGCATTTGCATATGAGTTTTGGATGAAAGCCCCCAACCCTATGGTGACATTCATCAAAACAATCGATGTTACAAGACTTGTAAGAATCA
>JAZRGY010000011.1:0-3532 GCA_045644485.1 Candidatus Cryptobacteroides sp.
CGTATAATCTTCTTGCTCTTGACGAACCTACCAATCATATGGATATCAGGTCGAAGGATATTCTGAAGCAGGCTTTGAAGAATTATGATGGCACGCTCATCATTGTTTCTCATGACCGTGACTTCCTTGACGGACTGGTGGATAAATTATATGAGTTCCGTGACGGAAAGGTCAAGGAACATCTGGGAGGAGTCCAGGAATTCCTTGAGCGTAGGAAACTGGAGAGTCTTAGCGAACTGGAAAGGCATTATAAGCCTGTTGTTGAAAAACCTGTCGAGGTCGTGCAGAAGAAGGAAGAGGCCAAACAGGAGTATCAGGCTAAGAAATATTTATCTAAAGAAGAAAAGAAGATAAGGAATCGTATCTCATTCTTAGAGAAAGGTATAGAGTCTGTAGAGCAGAAGATGGCGGAGATTGAGGCTGTACTTATGAATCCGGGTCCGGAAGATGATGTGATGGAACTTACAAGGGCTTATCTGGAGAATAAAAGGGAGTTGGATTTCAAGATGGAAGAGTGGGAAAAGTTGAATGAGCAGATAGACTCTTCAATTTAGGATTAACGCAAAAACATAATAAAGAATATATGGAAGATAAGAAGATGCAGTATCTGTTCGGCATGCATCCGGTCCTGGAGGCAGTAAAGGCAGGAAAGAAGTTTGATAAGGTGCTTCTTAAGCAGGGGCTTGAAGGGGTGCAGTTCAGGGAACTTATGGAATTGCTTAAGGAGAATGAGATACCATTCCAGTTTGTTCCTGGCGAGAGACTGAACCGTGCAGTACGTGGTTCGCATCAAGGTGTTCTCGCTTATATCTCACAGATAGATTATGTTGATATCGAACAACTTGTAAATAATGCTCTGGGACGTAGTGACAGTCCGATTCTGGTTATTCTTGACGGAGTGAGTGATGTGCGTAATCTCGGTGCGATCGCTAGAAGTCTTGAGTGTGCCGGTGGTCAAGGCATAATCGTTCCGGCTAAAGGTGGGGCAGCGATCAATGCGGATGCTGTCAAGGCTTCAGCAGGAGCGCTTATGAGAATGGATACCTGTAAGGTTTCTAATCTTCGAGTTGCAGCATATTATCTTCAGCAGAGCGGTTTTAGATTGATTGCTGCTACAGAAAAGACTGACAGGCTTATATATGATGTGGACATGAGGGGGCCGATAGCAATCATCATGGGCTCTGAAGGAAAAGGTATTTCCCAGTCAATGCTGGATCTTGCAGATGATAAGGCTGCTATCCCTATGGCAGGTGAAATCACCTCTCTTAATGTATCCGTTGCTTCAGGTATCTTGATGTATGAGGCTGTAAGACAGAGGATTGTAAAATAATGTTTGTTCTTGATTCACATTGTGACACTCCTTCCCAGATCATTCGTCTCAGAGATCTGACGATAGACAATGACTATGCACATGTTGATTTCCCGAAACTGAAAAGAGGGGGTGTTGACGGTGCATTTTTTGCGTTGTATGTTCCCGCTGCCATGGATTCAGACCCTGATGCTGGTTTTGAATATGCGATGAGGCTGCTTGATGGAGTGAAAGGTGCAGTTGGAACTGATTCGGACAAGGTCGCATTTGCTGTCAATCGTGATCAGGCATTGAAAAACAAGTCGGAAGGAAAGTTCTCAGTCTTTCTTGCATTGGAGAACGGGTCTCCGATAGGGAAGTCTTTATATGGTCTTAAGTCATTCTATGATATTGGTATACGTTATGTTACCTTATGTCATTCTTCTGATAATCAGATATGTGATTCCTGCGCATCTCCTGTCAAGACATGGGGGGGCCTGAGTCCTTTCGGAAAGGATGTTGTAGCCTATATGAACAGCATTAATATGCTGATTGATGTGTCTCATGCGTCTGATGAGACATTTTATGATGTTCTTCGATATTCCACCAAGCCTGTTGTTGCTACCCATTCGTGCTGTAGATCCTTGTGTGACCATCCTAGAAACATGACAGATGATATGATAAGGGCTATGGCTGATGCAGGTGGAGTGATTCAGATCAATTTTTATCCCTTGTTCATAGATTCTGGATTTAAGACCTTGCTTTCATCTTCCGGTATAATGGAAAGGGGAGAGCCTATAGAAGCCGCATTTATTGCGGATCCTTCGGATATTGGAAAAAGGACGGCGTGGAATGGTATACAGGCCGAGTTGCAGGCTTTAAGCAGGCCTTCATTCAGGAGAATAGCAGACCATATCGATCATGTTGTGGATATTGCAGGTATCGACCATGTCGGTATCGGTTCTGACTTTGATGGGATAGAAGTAACTCCTGACGGACTTGAAGACATATCTATGATGCCGTGCCTCTTCAATGAGTTGCGAAACAGAGGATATTCGGAGGAGGCTCTGGATAAGATTGCCGGCGGTAACTTCTTCCGTCTTCTGGGCTGATTCTCTATCTTTTTTTCTGATGCATCACCACTATGGACACTGCGGCAAGTATCAAGGTTATACCGATACATGATCTCAGATAAAGATGCTCACCAAGAAAAAGGACTCCAAGAATGACGGCAGTTACCGGCTGAAGCGCTCCAAGTATCGATGTCTGGGTCGGTCCGATGCGTCTTATGGCCTTTACTCCTGTTATGTTGGATACCATTGTCGCCCAAAGTCCTAGTCCAAGTATGTTCAGAAAACTTCTTCCGTCTGGCAGCATCGACAGTTTTCCTTCAAAAATAAAGGCACATACTATGAAGTATGCTGCGCTCAGCATCATTATCCATGTCGTGAATTTGACGACTTCAATCTTGTCTGCCCTCACCTGCTTCATCACTATATAATAGGCGGCGAAAGAAAACGCTGATATAAGTGAGCAGACCAGTCCCAGCCTTGTGTTTCCTCCTTCTACGATGATGCTGTCTCCTGATGCCAGAAGGTAGACTCCGAAGATGGATACTCCGATTGCGGCGATATCTACGAAAGATCTTTTCTCTCCAAAGAACATCATCATACATATTGTAACTATGACCGGATACATGAAGTTCAGGGTGGAAGCGATGCCGCTGGATATGTTGGCGTATCCTATAAGGAGAGTGATTGAAGTGATGGAACGTAGGGCGCTTAAAAGGAGAACTTTCCAGAATTCCTCAAATGAACTTAAGAGAAGGGGCTTCTTTTTACAGAAGGCGTATATCATGAGTACAATACCTGCTATCATCCATCTGTAAGACAGTATATCGAAACTTGTCAGTCCTGCCGTCAGAAGGCCGAGCGTGAAAAGAGGGGAGAATCCAAATGAGGCTGATGAAACGGATGCATAAAATACTCCGTTTTGTTTTATCCTTCTCCTCTTTTTTTCGTGTTGCTCAAGAATTGTGCTCATTTTGTTTACAAAACTACTCCTAACAAAAATGTTTTACATTAAAACTATTTTGTTTTAAATATGTTATATCAATAATTTAATTCTCTTTTAATCTTACCTCTCAAGATGTTCAATGCATTGGCCGCAAATCGGTCGATATTGCGTTTCCTGTCTCCCTTGAAGACCATACTACAGGCTTCTGTTCCCATTTGTGAACTGACA
>JAZRGY010000012.1:0-5383 GCA_045644485.1 Candidatus Cryptobacteroides sp.
CAGCGACATTCGTCACATTTTTCTTTTTTTTATTGTTTTTTCTTTTTCTTATTGTTGCTCTGTCGTTTTTGATACATTTTTCTTTCTAGTCTTCACTTTGATTGTATCAAAACCCTGACCATAAACTCCCATTACAGTCGACACAGACAAGAAGGCATCCGGATCTATGCTCTTCACATAACGAAGAAGAAGGTTCAGGTCTGTCTTTCTTGTCACTACCATAAGGACCTGTCTTTCCTCCTTTGAATACCATCCTTTGGCAGGAATGACAGTCACACCTCTTTTCATATCAAATGCAATGGCATCCGCCATCTCAGAAACCTTCTTTGTAAAAATGAATGCCTGCACAGACTGCTTTGAGCCGGAGAGATACAGGTCGATGGCATAACCGCTCACCGTAACCTGGATAAGACCATAGACAACTACAGCCAATTTTTCCACAAACGGAAGCAGTTCACCGGTTTCCGTATATGACGGAAAGAGAAGAGACGAGAGAATGATACCGACATCTATGATAAGTATCACTCTTCCTGGAGATGAGGGATAGAACTTGCACCATACCAGCGCCACGATATCTGTTCCTCCGGTACTTCCGCCTTGAGATATCGACAATCCTATTCCGAATCCTGCGATTATACCACCAAGAAAAGTACATATCAGTTTACCGTTGGAAAGGGCAAATTCATGAATAAAATCGGATGGAATGACCTTAGGCATTAGACTGAGCATCAAGGAAGTCATCAGTATGGCATAGATGGTCTTACCTCCGAATCCAGTTCCCAGGATCTTTGTTCCGATTATAAGAAGCAATACATTCAGAATAAAGTACGTGACTCCCATAGAGAGTCCTGTAGCATAGTACAGAATCGATGCAAAACCAGAGACACCACCTCCGATAAGGTTATTCGGGAGAAGGAATATTGTCCATCCCAAGGCATAGGAAATTACACCCACGGTAACGAGCGCATATTCCTTTATTAAGGTTGCCAAAGACCTTTGTATTATAGGACTATTACTCATTTTTATCCTCCTGATTTATAAGTTTCTTGACTTTAAGTCCCGTCTTGACTTCCTCAAATCCCTCTCCGAAGACACTCATCGCCGTAGAGACTGAGATGAAAGCCTGCTTGTCTATGCTCTTTATCTCGTTTACAACTTCATTCATCTGATGCTTTCTGGCGATTATCAGGAGAACCTTGCTTTCTTTCTGAGAATACCAGCCCACAGACTGCAGAGCGGTCACTCCACGATGGACTTCATTTATGATATGGTCGGCAATCTCCTGATACTTGGAAGAGAAAACAAGAATCTGCACTGAAGACTTGTTGCCAAGAAGCACGAAGTCCACACCGAAAGAGAATCCAAGCATCACGACAAATGCATATATCATATCGACAAATCCTTTGTCCGGTACAAAAAGCAAGGACGAGATGATGAATATGTCAGTATACAGGTATACTCTTCCCGGAGATACCGGCCAATACTTGTTTATCATCATCGCGATGATGTCAGTTCCGCCTGTACTTCCTCCTCGGAGCAGGACAAGGCCTATACCGATGGATTCCAGACCGGCTCCGACAAGCGCTACAAGAAACTTCTCATCCATCATCACCTCAAGTTGAGGGAAGTTAGGAAGTACCTCAAAAAGAAGCGATGTCAGTGCAATGACATAGATAGTCTTGAACCCGAATGCCTTTCCCAAGGAGAGGAAGCCGAGAAGAAGAAGAAGAATGTTGATGACAGGGTAGGTAATTCCTACAGGTATGCCGGTTCCATACTGGACGATGGTACAGAGTCCGGTAAGTCCACCACTGGCCAACCCGTTAGGAATAAGGAACGAGGTCCATGCCATACAGAAGACAACGGAACCTATCGTCATCAGAAGATAATCCATAAATACTGTCAAGTAATGACTAGTCTTCATAGGTCGTTCAAATGTTATTTTACAACAATGTTAACAATCTTTCCTGGAACGACGATAACCTTGACGATATTGCCGTCCGCAACATATTTGGCTGTCTGGTCGAGAGAGCGTACATGAGCATCAACATCCTCACGCGACATGTCAAGAGGGAGTTCGACTGTAAATCTGGTCTTTCCATTGAAAGAAACAGCATATGTACAGTTGTTCTCAACAGTATACGCCTCTATATATTCAGGGAATACCGCATATGTGATGCTTTCCTTATGACCGAGCGCCTCCCAAAGTTCTTCCGAAATATGCGGAGCAAAAGAAGAAAGGAGGATTGTGAGCGGTTCGAGAATATCTCTCTTTGTACATTTGAGGTCAGTAAGATCATTCACTGCGATCATGAATGCACTTACCGCCGTATTGAACGAGAATGCCTCGATATCGGTCTTTACCTTTCCTATAAGTTTATGGAGAGCCTTGAGTTCTTCTGGAGAAGCCTTCTCATCGGTCACGATGAAGCCGTCTCTGTCGTAGAACATTCTCCAGACTTTTCTGAGGAATCTGTTCACACCGTCAATACCCTTCGTATCCCATGGTTTAGACTGCTCGAGCGGTCCGAGGAACATCTCATAAAGTCTCAATGTATCAGCACCATATGTATCGCATATCATGTCCGGATTAACGACATTGAACATAGACTTTGACATCTTTTCGATAGCCCATCCGCAGATGTATTCGCCATCCTCAAGGATAAACTCAGCATTTGCAAAATCCGGCATCCAAGCCCTGAACGCGTCCATGTCAAGACGATCATTACGGACTATATTCACGTCCACATGAATCTCTGTAGTCTCATACTGGTCCTTCAGTCCATATGAAACAAAGGTATTTGTGTTTATTATACGATATACAAAGTTGGAACGTCCCTGAATCATGCCCTGGTTGATCAGTTTCTTGTACGGTTCCTTCTCACAGACATATCCGAGGTCGAAGAGGAACTTGTTCCAGAAACGTGAGTAGATGAGGTGACCTGTAGCATGCTCTGTTCCACCGATATAAAGGTCTACATCCCTCCAATACTCGTCTGCTTCCACGCTTACAAGAGCATTATCGTTATGAGGATCCATATAACGAAGATAGTATGCGCTGCTACCTGCGAAACCTGGCATTGTGCTCAGTTCGATCGGATAACCTTCATATGTCCAGTCAGAGGCGCGACCAAGAGGCGGTTCTCCTGTCTCTGTAGGAAGGAACTTGTCCACTTCCGGAAGTTCAAGAGGAAGAGCCTCAAGAGGCATAGGGGTCGCGATACCGTCCTTGAAATACATCGGGAATGGTTCACCCCAATATCTCTGACGAGAGAAGATTGCATCACGAAGACGATAGTTGATCTTTCTGCGACCGATTCCGTGCTTTTCCACATAGTCTATTGCAGCAGGGATAGCCTCCTTTACTGTCATGCCGTTCAGGAAACCTGAATTGCACATGATTCCCTCCTTGGCATCGAAACTTGCCTCGCTGACATCACAGCCTTCGATAAGAGGAATGACCGGAAGGTTGAAATGTCTGGCAAACGCATAGTCACGGCTGTCATGCGCAGGAACAGCCATGATGGCTCCTGTACCATAACCTGCAAGCACATATTCAGAGATCCACACAGGCACCTTATCTCCTGTAAGAGGATTGGTCGCATATGAGCCCGAGAATACACCTGTTACCTTTCTGGTCTCAGTCATACGCTCTCTCTCCGTCTTCTTCTTAGCCATCGCAAGATACTCTGCAACGGCCTCCTTCTGAGATTCTACAGTCAGTTTCTCAACCCACTCGCTCTCTGGAGCAAGTACCATGAACGTAACTCCGAACACTGTATCCGCACGGGTCGTGAAGATGGTCATATCATATTCCTCAGTGCCGTTTGACACCTTGAAGTTCATTTCAGCACCCTGACTCTTACCAATCCAGTTGCGCTGCATATCCTTGAGAGAGTCAGTCCAATCAAGATCTTCAAGATCCTCAAGAAGTCTTCCTGCATATGCAGATACACGAAGTTGCCACTGTGTCATCTTCTTCTGCTCCACAGGATGACCTCCACGCACCGAGTATCCTTCCTTAACCTCATCGTTTGCAAGTACGGTACCCAGAGCAGGACACCAGTTCACTGCAGTCTCGCCCTGATATGCTATACGGTACTGCATGAGTACTCCAGCCTTTTCTTTATCAGTATATGCCGCCCATTCCTCTGCTGTAAACGGAGTAACATCACCGCATGCTGCATCAACAGCGGAACTTCCACCTGCAGCAAACGCTTCTTCAAGTTCTGAGATAGGACGAGCCTTCTGGCATGTATTGTCATACCAACTTTCGAACATCTGAAGGAAAGCCCACTGAGTCCATTTATAATATCCGGGATCGCATGTACGCACTTCACGTGACCAGTCATAAGAGAATCCTATCCTGTCCATCTGCTCGCGGTAGCGCTTGATGTTCTTCTCTGTAGTCACTGCAGGATGCTGTCCGGTCTGGATCGCATACTGCTCTGCAGGAAGACCAAATGCATCATATCCCATAGGATGAAGCACATTGAATCCGCACAGTCTCTTATAACGGCTGTATATGTCGCTGGCAATATATCCTAGCGGATGTCCGACATGAAGACCGGCTCCCGAAGGATAAGGGAACATGTCAAGCACATAGTATTTAGGCTTGCTGTTATCAACCTCTGCCTTGAATGTCTGGTTGGCCGCCCAATATGACTGCCACTTCCTTTCGATTTCCTTAAAATTGTAATCCATAGGTCTATATTTCTCTTTGTTTATTTCTTTATACCGAAACTGCCTTTAGAGCCCTTCTTTTCCAGTTTGAACTCTACAGGTATGCTGATGGAGGTGCGGACCTTCTCGCCGTTCACCCTTCCCGGTTTCCATTTAGGAGAGGCACTCACAACCTTCACCGCCTCTGCATCCAGTTCGTCCGAAACGCCCTTCACAACCCTTACTCCAGTAACCTTTCCATCCTTTTCAATGATGAATTCCACCATGACACGTCCCTGAACGCCATTCATTACAGCGGCTTCCGGATACTTCAGATACTGATACACCCATTTCTGAAGGAACTGGGCAGGATCCGAACTATTAAGGAAGGTAGGACGCTGGTCACAGTCATAATACGCAACGACATCATCATACGAAGGCCCTCTTTCCGCCTTCTGCACAGGTCTGAAGGAAGGAGCAGCGTTCAGGTTCGCCAATGTCTGCAGATAATTATAAATGTACTCCAGTTCCCTCTCCATCATATCGAAGTCTAAGATCGACTGGGTGTCCTTATCCGTATTATGTTCAGGATAACGTCCTGTCGTAAACACCACAGAAGGAATCTCCTTGGCATAGAACGCACGATGGTCGGAAGGGTATATCTCACCGGACACAAGTTCCGGATATATAGGATGAAGTTCGCCTGACAAGGTATTGAGCA
>JAZRGY010000013.1:0-5088 GCA_045644485.1 Candidatus Cryptobacteroides sp.
CGTACCCTCTGGTACTTCACAAAGCCTGTTTCATATGAATTCGGATACGGTATCTCTTACACTACATTCGAGTACTCTAACTTCCGCATCAGCAAGAATGCCATCACTCCTGCTGACAAGATCACTGTAAGCGTAGACGTCAAGAACACCGGCGAGTATGACGGTGACGAAGTGGTTCAGTTGTACGTATCTACTCCTGACAGTCCGGCATCTGCACAGCGTCCTATCAAGAGACTCAAGGGATTCCAGAGAGTTACCATTCCTGTAGGACAGACAAAGACCGTGAACCTCGTGGTTGATTGCGAAGACCTCTGGTTCTGGGATATGGATGCAGACAGAATCGCTTACGACAGCGGACGTTATGTATTCGAAATCGGTTCTTCTTCAAAGGATATCCGTGGTACAGTCACTGCAACCATGAACGGAAAGGCATTCAAGCCTACTCTCAAGACTGTAGTAGCAGACTGCGGAGTATCTGTCCTCAAGGTTGGAGAGACAGCACAGACTGCATACACTGCATGTATGACTGACGATGCATTCGTCAGCGTTGACCAGACAAAGGCTGTATACAGAAGCAACAACGATGCTGTGGTATCTGTAGATGCAAACGGTAAGATCACAGCAAAGGGACAGGGTGTCGCTACAATCACAGTTGAGGTTACAGTAGACGGAAAGACACAGTCTGACGAGTATTCTGTAAAGGTTATGCCAGACTTTTCTCTTGCAACCCTCAAGGTGGCTGGAAAGTCAGTTGCAAAGAGCGACGCAAGCCAGTACAGTTTCGTACGCAAGGCATCTGCAACTGCACCTGAGGTAACAGCAACAGCAAAGGACGCATCTCTCAGAGTTGCCATCGAGCAGGCTGAGGCTGTTCCAGGTACAGCAGTCGTAAAGGTTATCGACGACGTTACAGGAGACTTCAAGACTTACCTCGTGAACTTCGGCGTGAAGGGAGTTTCTGACGAATTCAAGAGTGCCCCTGCATCAGCATGGACAGTACTGAACGAGAACAAGGCAAACTACGCAGTAGAGAACGGCGCCCTCGTCATCACTACTGAAGCAGGAGACCTCACAGTCAGCAACAACAACGCTGCAAACGTATTCCTCCAGAGCGCAAACTCTGACTGGACTGTCGACACAAAGGTTTCATGCTCTGCAGCACCTGCTGCTCCTGCACAGAACGCCGGTATCGTTGCATATCAGGACGACGACAACTTCGTGAAGTTCTCTTATGGAGTACAGATGGGAAGACGCGGACCTAGCGGAGCAGGCCTCGTATTGAATTCTGAGGAAAACGGTTATACAAAGGAAACAGCCAACGCAAGACCTGAAGGAGTAAAGGACAATGTCATCTGGCTCCGACTCCAGAAGAAGGGTAACACTTATACTGCATTCTACTCTGTTGACGGAAAGAAATACGTCGAGGCAGGAAAGGTTGAAGCAAATCTTAAGGACATCCAGGCAGGTCTCATCGCTTGCGACGGAGCAATGCCATCATTCGGCGGTTTCAGAATGGGAGCCCAGGCTCCGGCAAAGGCTGAGCCTATGAAGGCATCATTCGAAATGTTCAAGATCACAAACAGCGGCCTCTAAAAGCATAATGCGAAAGGCCATCATAACGATAATGGTTTCTCTGATCGGGCTTCAGGCCCGGTCAGAGAATTTTTCATGCACTATCCACGATGCCGAAATCGTCGGCACCGAAAATTCTCTGGTCTGCCGTATGGATGGCGAGGAAATAAGGATGGACCTGCCGGAAGGTATGCTTCTGCAAGGAATCGAACCCTTCGGAGACGGAGTCATCGCCATAACCAAAGGACAGCACATACTATATTGGGACAGCCCCTTTGACAAAGCAAGAAGAATAAAGATGCAGATGAAGGGACGATTCAAGACTATCGATGCCGGAGAAGATATCTGTTATGCCATAAGCGACAGTTCGGAAATAGTATCTATAAACCGCGCCTTGATAGGCAAGGTATTCGACTTCAACGGACAATATGCCGAATATTACGGCCATCTGGACATCATAGACATAGCAGTCGGCCCGGCATCATTGTGCATAGGAGCGGTCAGGGAGGACGGAAGGCCGGCAGCATTCACCTCCACCAAAGGAACAGTATGGAGCGAAAGGGAACTCAATTATGCCGTAAACGGCAAATGGTACATATTTGAAAAAGTTCCCCACAGGATAACCTATGAGGAACTTTCCGATACCTTTGTGCTTGTCTGCGAAGACGGGGAGGAATTTCACCTCCCGTCATGTTCGCATTGCAACTATGTCATCAAACCTTCTACTTTACAGTAAGAGGAAGAGCCTGAAGATCGTCATCTGAAGACGATGAGCCATAAAGAATCTGATATTTACCAGGCTTTACTACAAGATCGTCAGCAGCAGAATCATAATACTCGAACGAAGAAGCAGGGAGTTCGATAGAGACAACCTTGGTCTCACCACCCTTCATGCTTACTCTCTGGAATCCCTTGAGAGCCTTCACCGGAGCATCAGCATCACCGAGACGTTTTACGTACACCTGAACAATTTCGTCTGAAGCGACCTTGCTGTTGTTCTTAAGGTTCACTGTAACTGTCACGCTGTCACCTGCCTTGATAGACTTAGAAGAAAGTTTTGCCTTTCCATAATCAAAGTCAGCATAACTGAGACCATATCCGAAAGGATAAAGAGGCTCCTCAGTCATATATCTGTATGTCCTGCCCTTCATGTTGTAGTCAAGGAAGTCAGGAAGTTGTGCTGTAGACTTGTAGAATGTGATAGGGAGGCGTCCTGAAGGAGAAACCTTACCGCTCACGATATCACCTACTGCAGTACCACCTGCCTGTCCGCCGTACCATGCGCATACGAGTGCATCATAATCGCCCTCATTCTGCTCGAGAGCCACTGCACTACCTGAACAGAGAACGAATACCACAGGCTTGCCTGTAGCCTTGAGAGCCTTGAGCATCTTACCCTGAATCTCAGGAAGTTCTATTCTTTCGCGGTCACCGCCCTTGAATCCGTCAATAGTCACTCTCATTTCCTCACCCTCGATAGTAGGTGCAAGTCCTCCTACGAAGAAGATCACGTCTGAACCTTCAGCAGTCTTTGCTGCAAACTCGGCGAGAGCCTCTGGTGTGCATTGCTCAGCAGGGATAGGCTTCGGAGCGGCAGCAAGAAGAGCCTGGCGCTCCTTCTCCATCTTCTGGATCTGCTCGAGCTGCTCTGCTGAAAGGCCCTCATAACCCTGTGCACGGAAACCTCTCTGGAGACGTGGGTCCACGTATACATAACCCTCAACAAGGTCACATCCTCTTTCATAAGTAACCTCAACGCCAGGATATGCAGCCTTGATACCTTCAAGAATAGTCACAGTATGAGATGGGGTACCGTTGTAGTTACCAAGCATCATCTGTGCATCGTCTGCATTAGGACCTACCACAGCAATCTTCTTAACCTTTGACGGCTCGATAGGGAGAAGGTCGTTCTCGTTCTTGAGAAGAACAACAGACTGGCGTGCCACCTTGAGAGCCTGATCCTTATGCTCCTGTGAATCTACGTTTGAGAACGGAATGTTGCTCCAAGGAACGATAGATGCAGGATCGAAGAAACCAAGTTCGAAGAGACCGTTGAGGATACGACGGATAGAAACATCGATATCCTTCTCTGTAATCATACCTTCCTCCACTGCACTCTTGAGGTTTACATAAGCGCTACCGCATTCAACGTCAGTACCGGTAAGAACTGCGGCTGCAGATGCAGAAGCAGCATCAGGATGAGTCTCATGATGACCTACCACGAAGAAGTCATTGATAGCCCAGCAGTCAGATACGACAAGACCCTGGTAATTCCACTTTCCGCGGAGAACGTCTCTGAGGAGGAATGCACTTCCGCAGCATGGATCACCATCATAACGGTTATAAGCACCCATGAACTCACGTACATCACCCTCCTTTACGAGAGACTCGAATGCAGGAAGATAAGTCTCCCAAAGGTCCTTTGAAGAAACAACCACGTCGAAACTGTGACGGTTCCACTCCGGTCCGCTATGCACAGCAAAGTGCTTTGCACATGCGTGGGTCTTGTAATAGTCAGGATGGTCACCCTGAAGTCCCTTCACGGTAGCGACACCCATCTTTGCAGTAAGGAACGGGTCTTCTCCGTAGGTCTCCTGACCACGGCCCCACCTTGGGTCTCTGAAGATGTTGATGTTAGGAGTCCAGAATGTAAGACCATAGTACTGCTTGTACTCACCGCGGCTCACTGCATCGTTATACTTTGCACGGGCCTCGTCTGACACATAAGTGAAAGTCTGGAGGTGAGTCTCAGGATCGAATGTAGCAGCCATACCGATGGTCTGAGGATAAACTGTAGCAAGACCGGCTCTGGCAACTCCGTGAAGCGCCTCGTTCCACCAGTTGTAATCCGGAATGCCGAGTCTTTCCACACCCTTGGAACCGTGCATCATCATGCCGATCTTCTCGTCAAGGGTAAGTCTTGAAATAAGGTCATCGATTCTCTCTTCTCTTGTCAGTTCCGGATTGCGGAAAGGCAATGCCTCCTGCGCTCCTGCAAACGACGACAGCAGCAGAAGAGCCGACGTGATTAAAGTTAGTTTCTTTTTCATAGTCAATGATTTTTATTGCGGTGCAAATATAATAAAAATGGAGGCGACTAAAAAGCCGCCCCCGTAATATTGTTACTAAACATTTCTGCTTAGTTTGTCAGAGAATTACCAACCTGGGTTCTGAACGATGTTCTCGTTAACAGAAGTCTCAGAGAATGGGAATGGGAAGAGTTCGTGCTTACCCTTCTGGAATCCTAAGTTAGGATACTGCTTAACGCACCAGTCTTCATCGCTTGGATCAAGATAGCCCCTGTGTTCCTTCTCACCATCATTGATTGCGTCCTTCCAACTAGGATAACTCTTTCCATTATCCTTCAATTCGTCAAAATCACCCCAACGGATGAGGTCCTGATAACGGCAGCCCTCGAGCCACATCTCAATCATCTTCTCCTTCTTTACATTCTCAAGAGTCACGTCAGCAACTGATGACCATACAGTCTTTGATTCTGCTCTCCTCTGGATGCTC
>JAZRGY010000014.1:0-51849 GCA_045644485.1 Candidatus Cryptobacteroides sp.
TTGCTGTGGCAAGAGGATTAAACGACAACTATACCTTCAGAGATTATGAGGCATATAACGACACATTGATGGAAGGCAATGATGCCATGGACCCGATGTGCATGTACTACTTCATTCTTGACAAGATCGAAAGTTACTACGATATCGATCCGGAAGATACAGAGTCCCGCGATGAATACAGGCAGTTGATTATCCATGGATTAGAACTGAATGTCGAGTACTGCCATCCGATATCTATGGAACTGCTTGGAGACATCTACAGAGAGGGAAAGATCGATATTCCTGTGGATCCGGTCAAGGCATGGGAATACTATGTTCATGGATCTGAATTCATGCTTGACTCATGTTTTGAAAAGATGTATGACATGCTGCAGGCAAATGAGATTCAGTTAGGTCAGATGAACAATGAAGAGGCTATGGATCTCTGCATGATCAATGGCGCGAGACTGCACAACGCCAGACTTCTTATTGAAACAGTAGAAGCATACAAGCATAGCCGATTGACGCGGTTTGCGCGAGAAATAGAGATGTTTCACATCCCGGCCTATGACGCCATTCCGGATGACGAACCTCTTGGCGATGATGAAGAAATAGATGATGACGGACGTTTTGATGCATGGGCTTGACCCATTAAAATCCAATACTTATGAAAGTGTCTTTTAAACAGTTTGAGGCCATCATCAAACTTTTGTTTACCGCTGCCCAATTAGGAAAGTTAGATAATAGAGAAAGCGAATACCTTATCCGTTTTCTGAAAGAGTTCAAGTTGGATGACTACAGGATTAAAGAATTGCTTCTGTCTGCTGATCAGATGGAATTGGAAGAGGCACTGAGTATTATACATGAACTTGACCAGCCGACACAGCAGGAGGTCTCAAACAGGCTGTTCGTTCTTATCATGGCTGATGGATCAATATCAGAGCAGGAGCGCTATTTGCTCACGAATCTCATTCTACACTTTGAACTTCCTGTTCCCGACTCACCGGAAGTCAAAAAATGGCTGGCCAAACCATCCGATGAAGCATCCGAGGAGGAGATTCTCAGCAACGAGGAAGAAAAGGTGGTGACCGCAACCGATGACCACGAAGCCCTATGTTTCTTTGTGATAGAGCCTTCGGGCAATGATGCATATTTCATGGGAAAATGCTGGGCATACCTACGCGTGAACAGAAATTATCTCTCTGAAGAGGTGATAGCCAGTCATGTGCTCAAATGCAGGAAAAGCACCTTGCTTCAGTATAAGAACCTACCTGTTCTGCAGGCGGTTACCAAGGATATGGGCTATACAAGTTATGGAACTTTCAATGCATACATTGCAAAGTTGCCGTCTGATCAGACAGAGAACAAGGCTGCATCGAAACTTCTCGGCAAAAAGATTTATGGTCCCTGCCTGATTCAATTTGTATCTAACGAAGGAAAATTTCAGTACTTGCCTAAGAAGTATTGCCAGACATTCTACAAGTACCTCCAGACACGGTTGGATTGCCCGATGACTTATTTATATAAATATATAAATCTATAAACTTTGAACATAAGTTATACCTGAATATATCACTATGAGTTTTGATAATTACAAATTTATCCTCATAAGACTATGGCAATTAAAATAAACATTCAACCGACAGCAGAAGACCTCGCCGGCAAGAGTCATTGGTGGGGCTTTCCGGATCTGCCTGAGTCATGCGAGTGGCCTTGCAATGAAGATGGCGACTTGCTGACATTCATCTGTCAGATCAGCCTTGAAGATATATCTGAACTTGATTCTGAGAACAGACTGCCTCACAAAGGCATGATCTGGTTCTTTGCTGACCTGGATTATTTCCTTGGTGACCTTGATGCACCTTGCGGAGGAACAGGGGAGTGGGAGCCAGGTACATTCAAAGTCCTCTACAGCGAAGACAACTCCGACCTGCTCACTCATGAATATTATTGGGAAGATGGTGAGCCTGCTGTTCTTCCTGCAGAAGAGATGACTTTTGAGGCCACTTCGGAGACCGATTTTGGCTTCAAACTGCTTGGTATGCCGGCCATGACTGAAGGCTATGAGAACGAAAACGAAGGCTTGATGTCACTCCTGCAGATGGATGAAGAGGAAAGATGGGGGCTTCGTTTCTTCGACTGCGGCACCGTGAACTTCATGATTCCGACCGAACGCACGAATGAAGATTTTTCAAATGTATCCTTCTGTTTACACTCGTCATAAACACAATAGAATCTTAAACCTTTCCGCTTATGAATTTCGATAATTACAAGTTTGTCCTCAAGACTTGCGCCTCATCTGAGAATGAAGTGACAGGAGAAGACATTGACCTTAAAGACCGCTTCGAGTGCGACTTGAAGGGTGTAAACCTCAAGGAAGGCGTCAGCCTGTTCTCTCCAAAGAAAGAAGAATGGAAACTGTATGGTATCGAAAAACTGATCTTTCCGGATTTCAATTTCAAGGTTCTTGAAGTCCATAAGGACGGAGTCGTTCTGGAAACGTCATTTCAATACTCCTCATACAGTTCTCAATTCAAGATCTCATATGCCGAACCGAAACATAGCGAAAGTTTCTGGTCCGGACGATATTGCTATTCCTACGAGTTGACTTTCGTCAAGAGGTAAACAGGTAGCCGACTAGCCACGTCTTACCAGACCACCGGTCAGATCTGATATCTCATTAAAGACCATGTCAAGGTCTTCCTGAAAATGAAACGAATGGGTGTCGTACTTGTTATCTTCAAGGGCAATGATTACGGCACCTCGTATTTCGGCACCGCGTCCGTAAAGGATAGTGCCGATTGCGTTGTCCGGAAGGTCCCTTGCATATCCGTTCCTGTCTGCATACATTGCAATCTGATACCCTCTGAATGCGCAAGCCTTCGTGATCTGACTCAAAGGCTTCGAGAAATGAACAGCATCAAGTCCTTCTGCACCAACGAGTTGAGCCATTTCACGATAGGACATGCAGAACACATCTGCTGCGACTACGGAGGCAACTCCAGAAGGCTGAATTATGATGACGGAAGGAGAGACCTGAGTCTTTGCTTCGGGATGGTTCTTCTTCCACAAAGGCATCCAGACCTTTTCAATCTGGTCACCGTAGCCCATTTCAATATAAGTATCCTTGTTCCTGATCACATAGTCCAGTTGCTCTTCAATGCCATAACGCAATGCATCATACCTCAGTTTGAGAAGATCATCATCAGATATGAATTCAGGATTATTGAGCGTTTCTGCGGCTTCGATAATCAGAGAGGCACCCGAACTGAAACCATAGGTCAATGCTCGGTCTGCATATTCCTTACCCCAATCCAGATCTATATCATATCCAAACTTGCCGTTCAGCAAGGCATCCGCTAATATATATGCACAGACGCCACTGCCATGGTCAATGCCTTTCGGCAGATTTCTATTTAACTGGCGGTATATCTCAAGCCTTTCGTCACCGCTGTGAGACTCCCATCTGTACTCATTCTCCATTCCAAGAATCCTGCAGTCCGGCACTCCCAGGTCGATACCCAATTTCATCAAGGTCCTATAGTAACCCTCATCTCCATCTTCCAGATACATCAGAGCAAGATCGTAGACCGGAGCATAATATCCATTGATGATGCACTTCTCGTATGCCTTTATGGCTTTCTCTCTCTCTCCTTCGATTTCGTAAAAACATCCGAGTTGCTCCGTCCAAAGAATCGATTCACTGAAGATTGCTGATGACTCACGTTCTGCTTCAGCAATAGCGGATGCCTTATCCGCTGAAACTTCAGTTGTTCCAAAGAAGAGGTTTTTGTTATGTCTGAGTTTAGCAAGGATACTACCTTTTTCTATTGCCTGAACTGTCAGTTCTTGAGACAGTTCACGATCCATCACGAACTTTCCTGTCTTTTCATCATATACCTCTCCAAGATAGTACATTCTGGAGATCATCTGCAGGGCATCTGCAATGCCTTTGTCTGCTGATTCCTCAAAAATCCCGAATGCTGTTTTTAGAGATTCGATGTCTTTGCGACACGACCAAAGCCATAATCCGTATGCATATCTTTCATACGGATTATCACTGACCATAAGTTTATAGGTTATCGGTTCAGGCAGCATTCTAAGTGCTTTGAAATCAATCAGATTGGCCAGAACCTTTTCATCATCAAGTCGGCCAGACTGCCATTCAGCGTACTTCCTGTGTTTCAGGCTGTGGACAGCATCATCGTTCTTCCACCATCCTCTGAACTTCTCATCCCAACAGTTGACGACCTCCTTACGAGGACCTGATTTCGTGTTCGGATGAATCAGCCTGCCGGCACTGTCATAATCTCCCATCTGCGCCCACTCCCATGGCTCATATTCGCGGATGAACTGGAGGGTCTCATGCCACACTCCGTAGCCGGAGCGCACTCCGTGTTCGAAATGGCCCTCGTATTTGTACTTCTTTTCACCACTGGTCAGATATTCCATGATGCCATGTCCGTGAGGACGACCCTCGTCATCCTTCTGGCCTTTATAGGTCTTTCCTACAATTTTTGATGGGTTTTCGGGCAGTTTCATATCTTGAAATTTAGATCATCACAAATATAATGATTTTTGGCATATAACCTGCGATATTATAAAAGGGAAGTGTAAGATATTGATATGTGCTATCTTAAGTATGTGATTACCCTGATTACTGAGATTAAAGACATGTACATTCTGCTGATATAAAAACAAGTTTCAGAATGCCGGCATTAAGTATAATTCAATAAAAATTTTTAAATTTGGTCAATAATAGCAAGATTATGAGCACAGTTAAAAAATCTTTGAAGGAAATATCTGATTATTCGATTGAAGATGCCAAGTTCATGGAAATGGCGATCAATCTATCTATAGAGAACATTGATACAGGTGGAGGTCCTTTCGGAGCGGTCATCGTAAGAGACGGAGAGGTGATTGCAACAGGAACCAATCGTGTTGTACCAAATTCCGACCCGACGGCTCATGCTGAAGTCATGGCCATCAGAAGTGCCTGCGCAAAACTAGGAACATTTCAGTTGACAGGATGTACTGTCTACAGTTCATGTGAGCCTTGTCCGATGTGCCTCAGTGCTCTTTATTGGGCAGGTGTAAGCAGGATATGCTATGGCAACACCAAGGATGATGCAAAGGCCATCAACTTTGACGACTCGTTCATCTATGATCAACTGGATCTGAATTATGAAGATCGCTCAATCAGATGTGAACATTTCATGCGTTCAGATGCCCTTCAGGCTTTCAGGAAATGGGATGCAAAGGAAGATAAGGTAGAGTATTGATATGAAGTTTCATCAAGATGAATAGAATTATAATAACTATTATCATGAGTTTTTCATTCTTTGGTCTGTCCGGACAGGCCAATAAGTTCAAGACTGTTGATGTGGCCGAGTTTGCTAAAGCCGTTGCCGATACATCGTATATTGTTTTGGATGTGCGTACTTCGGAGGAACATGCTGAGGGGCATATCCCAGGCACACATTTCAATATTGATGTTCTTGAGGATAGTTATACTGAGACAGTTCTCAAGATCCTGCCGAAGGATAAACCGGTTGCATTATATTGCCGTAGCGGTAACCGCAGCAAGAATGCAGCCCGTATTCTTGCTGAAAAAGGATATGAGGTCCTGGAACTTGGAACCGGATTCAGAGGATGGGTGTCGGCAGGCAAGGATATAGCAAAGGATTTTAAATGATCAGTCTGGTTCTCTATTGCCATCGAAACAGAACCATTGCGGCTGTCCCAATTGTAATATGGAATACCTGTCAAAGCAAAGATACAACGAGATTGCGGCCGAGTTGAATAATCTTATCAACGTGGTCTATCCTGAGGTGCGGGATAATGTCGCGGAGACTAGTGCACAGGGGGATAGGAGCGAGAATGCGGGATACCGCGAAGCGAGACGTAGACAAGCGAAGACTATCAGTCGCATCCGTTTCCTGCAGAAGGTTCTGGAGAATTCCCGTGTGATCGATCCTGACGCACTTCCTAAAGACAGAGTCTGCCTTTTGAGCAAGGTCGAATTCACGAATCTCTCGACAAATACCCGGATGAAGTTTGAAATAGTAAGTCCCCACGAGATGAATCTCGAGGCTGGCAAGATTTCTCTGAAATCTCCGATAGGCGCTGCTCTGATGGGTAAGAAGGTCGGTGAAATTGCAGAAGCCCAGACCCCTTCCGGAACACTGCGCCTGAGGATCGAAAGCATCACATTGTAGTGATGATCGTGCCTCGAATTATGCGTCCTTATGTCAACTGTCAACGCTGCAACACTTCTATTGCATCAGTATCAAGTCTTACTTTCAGCCACTCTCTAAGTTCGACAAGTTCATTGCTGGCAATTGTGTCAGCCGAAAAGACTGTAACATAGATAATCGCATTGCTGGCAGTCGAGTCACGATTGAATGAGTAGCCTTTAGTTATCATTACATCTGATACAGATGACTTGATGCTGAATATCTCTTTGGATATCCTCTCATATTCAAGTTCATTATTCCTGATCTTGTCCAGTTCATTCTTCAAAAGGACAATTTCCTGTTCCTTGGCAGAAATTATGCTTTCTTTCTTTTCGTATATATCCTTGAAGGCATTCATATCCGCCTTCTCTTCAAGTGAATAATCTCGAATCTGAATCTGCTCTTTTTTGATCTCATACTCTGTTGCTACTGAATATAATTCATCTTTATCTCTCTCACTCAATGCCTCACCTGTAAAGAACAGAGTCAGTGTGGTATTGTCTGCATGATCGATCTTATAGTCATAGAGAATGCTCTTTCCATATGTACTGCGATGCTCTGCAAAAGAGGTGGCGTTCACATCAAAATTATTCTGCTGAATAAGAAGGACAGCAGACCAGATGCTTGGGATGATGAAGATGATGATAAGAGCGGTGGTCAGTCTCTTGGTGCGTTTGCCGATAGTCTCATCCTGATACTCGGTAGGGCGGAACTTGAAATACTTGACACCTACATATGTTGCGAGCATAATGAATGTACAGTTGATGACGAACAGGTATAATGCGCCTAAGAAATAACTCAATTCGCCACAAGCAAGTCCATATCCAGCAGTACAGAGTGGTGGCATGAGAGCAGTGGCAATTGCAACACCGGAGAATACGGTTCCCTTATCCTTGCGGCACTGTTCCAGAATACCGGCAAAACCACCGAATAGAGCAATCAACACATCATAGAAAGTCGGTGACGTCCTGGCAACCAACTCAGTAGGATTGCTGAGACTCAGAGGAGTTATGACAAAGTAGAGGAACGCTACAGCAAGGCTGATGCTGACCATCACCAAAAGATTCTTACCTGAGGATTTCATCAATTGTATATCGCTGACTCCCAGTCCCAGACCCAATCCGAAGATAGGTCCCATCAATGGCGAAATCAACATTGCTCCAATGACGACAGGAATGGAATTCACATTCAGTCCCACGGAAGCAATAATGACGGCCACGGCGAGAATCCAGGCATTAGGTCCTTTGAATTCGATATTACTCCTGATTGAACGTTCTGCTGCTGCAGTATCAATGTGACCATTCAGGTTCAGTGTTTCGCGGATAAGCGTGGTCAGATTTTGAATAAAGCCCATAATCAAGTCATTTTGAGACGGTAAAGATACAATGTATAAGAGAGAAATAAAAGACCGTAGAATTTACCATAAATATAACTACTATTTTCTGTGATAATCTGAACAATAAGAACTGCTTTGGAGATAGGAGGTATTTTGAAAAATAAATATATTTGCATCTGTCAATCATAAAACAATAGAATATGAATAAGCGCGGCTGGTTAATCCCGATTTCAATAATAGTTTTAAATGCTTTGGTTATTATAGGGGAGTGGGCATCCTTGCCGGAATCTCTGCCGGCACACTTTGACCTTCAAGGAAATGCAAGCGGCGAAATGGCACGTGGCGTGTTGTTTCTGTACCTCCTTATGAGTGCTGCTGCTTGTCTGATAACCTACATTATCGCTTGTATCAAGCATAAATACCAAACAGGCCTGATTATTCTTGCATCGGGAATCTCTTTAGTCATCCTCTCCTCGACCATGGTGACGCTCACATCGGGAACTATGCCTGTCTTCATGCTGGCAGAACCGGTAATCCTTCTCGCTGCCATTGTCGGTTTTGTTGTTTGCGCAATAAAATCCCCTAAAAATGTACATTGACAATTTAATAAGCATACAGATCAAAATATAATATCTCCTATCCCTTGTATATTTGAAATATATCCTTATATTTGCATTAAATTAAAATAATTCAAAATTAGAAAATAAGTAAAAGGATTGAATATGGAAAAGGAACTCGTACTTAAGACAATGAGAGAGGCAGGAAAGCCTGTCGCAGCAGGCGAGGTTGCAACTCTTTCAGGACTTGACAGAAAAGTCGTTGACAAGGTGTTTGCAGAACTTAAGAAGACAGGTGAGATCGTTTCACCGGTAAGGTGCAAATGGACTCCTGCAGAGTAAGGAGAAAGGTCATTTTATAGAGACAACGGTGATTGCAGGATCACCAACTGAATAACTGCATCTGAGAGTGAGGACTTCGTCCAATTCCTTTCGGATTGCAGTTTTTAGTATGCCGTCGCCTACACCGTGAATGAAAGTGATTGTCATTCCACGATGATGCAGATTCTCGCGAATTATCTTTCTGAAGGTATCCATCTGAAACTGCAATTGCTGCCCTCTGGGAATACTTCTACCTCCGGGTATACTTTCGATATGCAGATCTACCGAGAGTATGCTTGAATTAGGTTGATTTGCCTTGGTCTTGACTTGCAGAGAGGTTTTCTTGGCCTTGATTTTACTTTGTTTAAGAGCATGTATTTCCTCTTCATCTGTTACGGCAAACTCTCCGTATGCTGCTTCAATGACTAGTCCTTCTTCAAGTTCAATTCCAACTGTTTTTCCGATGGAAATGATTTTTCCTCGGAAATCTGAGTCCATCAAGACGACCTGCTGTCCTACCTTCAGTGAGTTCTCTTTTTGGGATTTTGGAGGGCTTGGAACTTCCTTTGGGGATGATATGACAAAGGACTCCTTATCTGAAAACGTTACTTTACCTTTCAGAGCACTTAAGTCAGATATGACGGTCTTCTTTGCCATGATCACTTTTATCCAATAAAAGCCCTAGAGATGAACTCTAAGGCTTTTGAGCGGTGCGGACGGGACTCGAACCCGCGACCCCCGGCGTGACAGGCCGGTATTCTAACCATCTGAACTACCGCACCATTGTTTCTTTTAGAACTTTTGAGCCGATGGAGGGAATCGAACCCACGACCCCGAGATTACAAATCACGTGCTCTGGCCAACTGAGCTACATCGGCAATTTTATCCGCTTTTTTCAAAGGGAATGCAAAGATATAACTTTTTATGATACATCCTACATCTTATTGACAACTTTCTTTACGTCTTCTATAGAAACCGCTGAGAAACGCCTGTTTTCCGTGCCCAAGGATTCTTCAACTATAATTTACTGTCGATAGAGTTTCTGAACACGACATATCTCTGGTAGAAGTATTCGCACACAAAGTTAAGACCCATGTTGATGCCGGTCACAAGATAATCGTTCCACATCAGGGTGTCAGCAAGGAAACTTCCGAGCAGGGTAGTGGCAGGAGTAAAGACAGCATAGAAGCCAAGAACCTTCAGCATGGCCACAGGTACATTCGCAGCGGAGCGGAATGTGAATTTTCTGTTCAGCGTAAAATTCCACAAAATCGAACAAAGAAGTGCGATAAGGTAACATGGCCAATAACTCCAGCCGCTTATTTCATTGAGCAGAGCAAAAGCACCTATTTCGATCAAACCAGCACTCGCTGAAAATAAAGCAAATTTTATGAATCTTATGTATTCTTTCATCGGATAAATTTTTACTGAACATCACGAAAAACAAAGATAAATAAAAAGTTCAGCATTCCTCCTGTCTGTCATGGCATTAAAATAGGATTCGGGCATATTCGCCAGATTTACCGGAGAAATCGACTTGAAAGTCTAAATATTATGATAAAATTCAGTTAAATTTGCGTTCCATTTAAAAATAAAGGATTTATGATAGCAACATTGATAATACTTCTTATATCGGCCATCCTCTTCGTCACTGGTAGGGTCCGTTCCGACCTTGTGGCCTTGTGTGCGCTTCTGGCCCTTCTCCTCTGTCAGATTCTTAACCCGACAGAGGCTCTTTCCGGCTTTTCCAATACGACAGTGATCATGATGATCGGCCTGTTCATAGTCGGAGGAGGAATCTTCCAGACAGGTCTGGCCAAAATGATCGGCAGCAAGGTTATGACCCTTGCCGGTAACAGTGAACTGAGACTTTTCCTTCTTGTCATGATTGTCACTTCTGCAATAGGAATGTTCGTCAGCAACACAGGAACAGTGGCTCTGATGCTTCCGATCGTGGTCAGCATGGCTGCTGCAGCGGGCACATCTTCACGCCGTCTCCTGATGCCACTTGCGTTTGCCAGCAGCATGGGTGGCATGATGACACTCATCGGTACTCCTGCCAACCTTATAGTAAGCGACACTCTGGTTTCTGCAGGATATGCACCTCTCAGTTTTTTCTCTTTTCTTCCTGTTGGTATCGTGACTCTCGTAGTGGGCATCCTATATCTGCTTCCGGCAACAAAGATGCTCGCACCGAAGGATAAGGCCAAGGATGGCAAGAAAGATGGCAAGTCTTTGAAGGAATTGGTCAAGGAATATGGAGTTACGGAAAATCTCTTCCGCGTACATCTCAAGAATCATGAATCAAAGGCCATTGGACAGACAGTCGTAGACCTGAACATATACAGGGAATATGGAATCAATGTATTGGAACTCCGAAGAAGTTCCGGCCAGAATCGCTTTGTGCGCACTGTAAATCAGCAACTTGCTTCTCCTGACCTCGTACTGAAGCAGAATGATGTCCTTTACCTTTCAGGCGATCCTGAAATGATTACGAAGTTTGCTGAGGATTATTCCCTCCGTCTTCTCGACAATCATACAGATGAGATTGACGGCAGTTCTTCAAATACATCTCTTGACTTCTTCGATATAGGAGTTGCAGAGATTCTGATCATGCCTTCGTCATCTATGATCAACCGCACGATCATAGAAGCCGGATTCCGCAGTAAGTTCAGTGTGAACGTACTTGGCATCAGACGCAAGAAAGAATACATCCTTAATGACCTTGGCGAGGTCAAGATGCACAGCGGTGATGTGCTTCTCGTGCAGGGTGCATGGAAAGATATTGCCCGAATGAAGAATGAATCCACCAACTGGGTGGTTCTCGGAGAGCCGCTCCAGGAGGCTGCCAAGGTGACACTTGACCACAAGGCTCCTATCGCTGCAGCCATCATGATCGGTATGGTAGTCATGATGGTGGTTGAGAGTATTCCTGTAGCGCCGGTTACATCTGTCCTTCTTGCCGCTGTCCTTATGGTGATTACAGGTTGTGTCCGTAGTGTAGAAGCAGCCTACAAGACCATCAACTGGCAGACCATAGTGCTTTTTGCGGCAATGCTCCCTATGTCCATAGCACTTGAGAAAACCGGCGTTTCTGAGATGATTTCAAACGGAATAGTTACAGGACTCGGCAGCAGCGGCCCGCTCATCCTGCTTGCAGGAATATATGCCGCAACCTCTGTAATGACCATCTTCATAAGCAATACGGTAACTGCAGTCCTCATGGCGCCGATTGCGCTTCAGTGTGCCGTGCAGATAGGTGTGAATCCGGTTCCGTTCATGTTTGCGGTAGCCGTGGCGGCCAGCATGTGCTTCACATCTCCGTTCTCTACTCCGCCTAATGCCCTCGTGATGCCTGCCGGTCAGTACACATTCATGGACTACGTCAAGGTAGGACTTCCTCTCCAGATACTGATGGGAGTCGTGATGGTCTTTGTCCTTCCGCTGATCTTCCCGTTCTGATAAAAACCCTTTAATCTCCAATGATGTGTAGGAGATCAAAGGGTGAGTGTCTTATTATTTTGTATCTCCCTGTCCGATCATTTAACTTTATTTTCCAAATACAGAAAGATGGCTATACAATATACTAAACTGATAAGCAGACTAGAGGAACTTGGTGTTGCAGAAGGCTACATCAATCTGATTATCAGCGCCGGAGTAGTTGCAGTGATCATTCTCGTGGCATTTATTGTCGATAAGGTCTGTAAAAGAATCATCATTCCGGTAGTGAGAAAGATCACCTCAAGAACACAGTCGGTCATGGATGACCATCTGTTGAATGATGAGGTCCTGAAGGATGCATGTGCACTCGTTCCTCCTGTCATAGTATATGTTCTTCTTCCTTTCATCGTTGCCGAGGATGCTGCCATATATGGGCTTATATTGATGTTATGCAGGGTATATATCACCATTGTTTCGGTCAGACTGATCTGTTCTGTGATTTCTGCTCTATACTCCCTGACAAGTGCACATGAAAGATTCAGGAACCACTCCCTCAAGGGCTTGTACCAGATGATGAAACTGGTCGTCGTATGTGTCGGAGCAATCATCGTCATAAGCACCCTGATCGACAAGGATCCGATAGCCATACTGACAGGACTCGGAGCAGGAACTGCCATTCTGATGTTGGTTTTTCAAGATACCATCAAAGGTCTCGTTGCAGGCATCCAACTGATGGCCAATGATATGCTTCGACCTGGCGACTGGATAACAATGCCGAAGTATGGCGCAGATGGCGAGACGATAGAAGTCACTCTGACGACCGTAAAGGTAAGAAACTGGGACAAGACGATCACCACAATACCTCCTTATGCTCTTGTAAACGATTCTTTCCAGAATTGGAGAGGAATGTTCGACAATGGAGGAAGAAGGGTGAAAAGATCGATAAACATAGACATGAACACTGTCCGTTTCTGTACTCCGGAAGAAATGGAATATTTCAAGTCACAGTCTTGGATGGAAGGATTTGAGTCCACAGGAAAAGAAGAGGTCAATCTATACATCTTTCGTCATTATGCAGCATACTATCTCCGCCACCATCAGAAGGTAAATCAGGAGATGGTCATCAATATCCGTCAACTCCAGCCGACAGCACAAGGAATTCCTGTGGAACTTTACTTTTTTTCGGCCGACACAGCATGGCTGAATTATGAACACTTGCAGGCAGAAGTCTTTGACCATATGCTGGCCGTGCTTCAGACTTTCGGATTGAAAGTCTTCCAAAGCCCTGCAGGACACGATTTTAAAAACTTATAGAAACCCCAAAAGATATGCATCATTTTATTGTTGGGATAGGAGATGTTCTTTGGGACTGTCTTCCGGACGGGCGCAAGATTGGTGGCGCTCCTGCCAATTTTGCTTATTATATGAGACAGTTCGGGTTCGATTCATTGCTTGTCAGCGGTATAGGCAACGACCCGCTTGGAGAAGAAATAAAGGATGTCTTGAAACAGAAGAAACTGTCACACCACCTTCAGGTCAATGATTATCCTACAGGTACAGTAATGGTGGACGTTGATGCCAAGGGTATCCCTAGTTATAAAATCATTGAGAATGTGGCTTATGATCACGTCTCTTACACATCGGACATTGATGCAATCGCGAAAAAATGCAATGTAGTCTGCTTCGGTTCCATGACCCAAAGGAATCCTGTTTCCAGAAGCACAATCAGAAAATTTCTGGAAGCAATGCCACATACAGAAGAAACCTACAAAGTGTTTGACATCAACTTGCGTGAGGATTTTTATGACAAAGAGATCATCTCAGAATCGTTGAGACTTTGCAATGTATTCAAGATCAATGACGAAGAACTCGCTGTTGTCAAAGACATGTTCGGCTATGAAGGTGAATCATATCAGGACTTGTGCAGAAATATCATGGCAGAATGGCACCTTGAATTCCTGATACTGACATGCGGAACAAAAGGTAGTTATATCTATACGGAAAGCGAAGAGTCCTTCATGAACACTCCTAAGGTTGACGTGGCGGATACCGTTGGAGCCGGAGATTCATTCATAGCAACATTCATGGCCTCGATACTGCAGGGAGGGACAATCAAGGAAGCGCACGAACTTGCTGTAAGGGTTTCAGCCTTTGTGTGTACACAATATGGCGGAATGTGCGATATCGTATCCCTCCTGATATAAGGCGGTAAGTTTGGATGTATCCTTTTCCATGCGTCCGACCTCTACAGGCCTGACAGGGCGGATAACTGTTATCTTACCTTGTTCTTCAAGTCTTTCAATCAGATCCATGGTCCGGTTGTATTGTGCATTGCGCTGGGAAAGAGCCTTCTGCAGATTCGGATATTTCCGATAGAAGGACCGAGATATACGCATCTTACTTTCTTTTTTACGATAACCTTTATTCCTCGTAAGAACTACTACAAGGTTCTCATAACCTTCCCGCATTGCATATTCAACAGGTATCGAATCCGCTATACCTCCGTCCAGCATAGGTACTCCGTCAACATATGTGACAGGGGACACAAATGGAAGACTGCTCGACGCACGTACTATGGCCATAACCCTCTCCGCTGAATATTTTTCCTCGAAATATTCAGCCATACCGGTGATACAATTGGTCGTTACCATCACAAATCTGTCAGGATTCGAGAAATATGCATCGTAGTCATACGGAATTATTCTTTCCGGAAAATCCTCAAAAAGAAGTTTGAAATCCATTATGCACTTCTGGGTGAAAAGATACTTCAGTCCTACATAATGATGTTCATCCATTAGGTCGATGTTGCTCGCTTTCGCTCGCCCCCTCTGATGCGACATGTATGACAGACCATTGCATGCCCCGGCACTTACTCCTACCGTGAAAGGGAAGCGTATGCCATGGTCCATGAAACAATCCAGCACGCCGCATGTAAATACTCCGCGAAGCCCTCCTCCTTCAAGTACAAGTGCTGTATTATCGTCTATGACCATTCCCCAGTGTTAAGATTGATGCAAATTTACAAAATCTTATTTTTATCTTTGCACAAAATTAACAGTGCAATGTCTGAACATAAATCATATCGTCAAAATTGCCTTCTGGAAGATTCAGAGGCTGTAAAAAATGGAATCGGTAAAAATATAATCCCCCCTCCGGAGAAAGAGCCGCTGTGGAAACTTTATTTCGAGAAATTCAAGGATCCTATCATTATAGTATTGCTCATAGTGTTCTTCTTTTCAGTCGTTGTCGCTGTTTATGAGATCATGGCCATGGGCAAAGGATGGGAAATCCTGATCGAACCCTCAGGAGTCATGATTGCCCTGCTTCTTGCTACAGGAGTAGGTTTTATTTTTGAATTGAAGGCAGACAAGGAGTTTGATATCCTCAATAAGGTCAAGGATGCCAGACCCGTCAAGGTATTCAGAAGAAAGGATATACATACCCCTGCAAGACTGATAAGCATCCAGAAGCAGGATGTTGTCGTCGATGATATAGTGAAATTGGAAGGAGGAGATGAAGTTCCTGCAGATGGCTATCTGGTCGAATCGCTTTCCCTTAGAGTGGATGAATCTAATTTTACTGGTGAGTTATATGCAAACAAGACCACTGATAAGGATAAGTTCGATCCTGATGCCACATACGCACCCGACTTTCTACTACGAGGATCTACAGTCATAGAGGGCAGCGGCGTGTACCGTGTATCTGCGGTGGGAATGGCGACAGAAGAAGGTAAAGGAGTCGCTATCACTCAGGAAGGCAGCAGCGAAGAGACTCCTCTGAACAAACAGTTGGCTCAGTTGGGTAAATGGATCTCAACAGCAAGTTTCATTATCGCGTCCCTTATAGTCGTAGGACGTCTGATTTTCTATGCTATGACCGGAGGCTTTTCTGACGGGACCAACTTTATCGAGATTGCAGAATTCATCCTTGCTTCAATCATGATTGCAGTCACTCTCATCGTAGTGGCTGTACCGGAAGGCCTCCCGATGAGCGTGACCGTCAGTCTGGCCTTGAGTATGAGAAGGATGCTGAAGGAGAAGAACCTCGTACGCAAACTGCATGCATGTGAAACCATGGGAGCAGCAACGGTAATATGCACAGATAAGACCGGAACCCTCACAAAGAATCAGATGACAGTGATGGAAACTGATTTATATGGAGGAGAGGATGAACTGGAACTGATCAGACAGAATATCTCTATAAACTCTACTGCAGAAGTCTTCAAGGATAATGATAAGGTGGAAACTATCGGAAATCCTACTGAAGTCGCTCTTCTGAAATGGCTGAATGCTAAAGGAAGCGATTATGCGGCATATAGAAACACGGCATCAATAACAGAGCAGATTCCGTTCTCCACAGAGACAAAATCCATGCAGACCATCGCCGTGATGAGCAATACCTCGGAACCTGTCAGATACATCAAAGGTGCTCCTGAAATCCTTCTCGAGATGTGTGACAAAGTGGCTGGGCAGCAGACAAAGGAGCATATACATACAAAACTTTCCGAATATCAGTCCAAGGCAATGAGGACCCTAGGTTTTGCATATCAGAGGCTAGGGGAGGGTTGTTCTGCCGATGTAGTATTCTTGGGAATAGTAGGCATAGCAGACCCGATCAGAGATGATGTACGCGAAGCGATACAGACATGCAAGGATAAGGCAGGAGTAAGGGTCATCATCGTGACCGGTGACACACCAGGTACGGCAAATGAAATCGGAAGACAGATCGGCCTTATAGATTCAGACGAAAAAAATCAGACAATAACCGGAGTGGAGTTCGCATCCATGAGTGACGAGGATGCCAGAGAATTACTCAAGAACCCCGATTTCAAGATCATTTCCCGTGCCCGTCCTGCGGATAAGGCCAGATTGGTGACATTGCTGCAGGCAAATGGCGAAGTCGTTGCGGTGACCGGCGACGGTACCAACGATGCTCCGGCCCTGAGCAAGGCTCAGGTCGGATTGTCTATGGGAGATGGAACATCCCGCGCCAAAGAGGCAAGTGACATCACTATCATAGACAACTCTTTCGTAAGTATAAACAAGGCCATCATGTGGGGACGCTCACTGTATCTGAACATCCAGAGATTCATCATCTTCCAGATGACCATCAACCTATGCGCCTGCCTTATTGTGTTGATGGGTTCCTTCATAGGTCTGGAGTCGCCTCTGACTGTAACGCAGATGCTTTGGGTGAATCTGATCATGGACACATTTGCCGCAATGGCTCTGTCTTCTCTTCCGGCAGACAGGAAGGTTCTTGAGGATAAACCGAGAAATCCACATAGCCACATTATCAACAGAAAGATGCTTTCCCGAATAATCGGCGTCGGAATAATCTTCTTCGCTTTATTGACAGGATTGTGGCAACTGTTGCTGCATTCGGACATAACAAGTGTGAGAAGCCTCCTCAATCCTGCTTTCTCAGGCACAAAAACAGATCTCAGCGGCTATGAACTGGGCATATTCTTCTCAATATTCGTGATGCTCCAGTTCTGGAATCTTTTCAATGCAAAATATTACAGAACAGACAGAAGCCTCCTTATAGACATTGTAGATATATTCAGACACCCTGATAGAGTAAAAGCCTCATACAGTCCGGGATTTGTATGGATATCTCTAGTCATCGTAACAGGACAGATCCTTATCGTTTCATTTGCAGGAAAGATGTTCAATGTATCCCCTTTACAGCCTTCTGACTGGGGGTGGATAATGATTCTTACCGCACCGGTACTCATATTGGCCGATGCGGTGCGGACATTAAATGCTATTTGGAGACAGAGGAAGCAGTCCAATTAGTGAAGAAACGTAGAACCTTGGATCTGTTGTAGCCGTTACCTTCTTCCAGAAGACTAGAATCCTGAGTGTGGATGACATTTCCCTTGCCGTCAAGTACGACTAGCACCGGAAATCCGAATCTTTCAGGATTACCGAGTCGTTCCAGCATCTTCATGGCTTTTTCATCTTTCGGTTTCCGCGGATTGTAGTTGACATGAATATATTCAAAATTCTTGTCGATCAGGTCACGGATCTCGTCATCATTCGTGATGAATTCAGCAAACATGAGGCACCACTTGCACCAGTTGCCACCAACCTGACAGACAACATGCTTGCCTTCTTTCCCTGCCTCTTTCACTGCATCTGATATCTGTACCAACTGATCGGCACTCTCATCATAGACCTTCCTAAGGTCCGACTGGGCATTTGCGCTTACTGCAAACATAGCAGCAACCAATGCAATGAACAATTTCTTCTTCAT
Source organism: Candidatus Cryptobacteroides sp. (assembly GCA_045644485.1). Classification (GTDB taxonomy): domain Bacteria; phylum Bacteroidota; class Bacteroidia; order Bacteroidales; family UBA932; genus Cryptobacteroides. The sequence goes on from JAZRGY010000014.1 coordinate 18,129, forward strand.
ATCTGTATTTATCTTATAATCAGTTCTTCAACAATTTTCTCAAGCCATTCCTTATCTACCGCATCGAATGTGTCAAGTTCTGCGCTGTCTATATCCAAGACCGCGGCTACTCTATCGTCAGCATCAAATACCGGCACTACGATTTCGCTCCTGGATGCGCTGCTACATGCGATATGACCGGGAAACTTATCCACATCCGGTACCACAATCGTCTTCTTCTCTTTCCAAGCAGTACCGCAGACACCTTTCCCGAATCTTATCCTGGTACATGCCAAAGGTCCCTGAAAAGGTCCTAATACGAGAGAGTCATCAATGACACGATAGAATCCGGTCCACCAGAACCCGAAAGTAGCATGAATCATAGATGAGATATTTGCCATATTGGCTATGATATCTTTCTCCATCATAGACAGCGAACGGATCTGGCTGTAAAGAACGGAGTACTTTTCGTTCTTATCTCCATCCGATATTATGAGATTCTCTGCCATATATGCAATATTATCCTATGATGTAAGTTGCTTCCGGCTGGGTCTTGCCCTTAAGTATACCTTTTTCCACCTTAAAGATATTTCCATACACCTTGTCTGCATAATCCCCGTCAGGAAGAGTAGTCGGAAGTTCAACCTCGTTGCTTTCAAGAGCGAAATTTATGATTGCCGCCCCCTTGTTTCCACGGTTTACAATGACAACCTCTCCGTCAGGTGATATCTGCACATCTTCAATCTGTCCGTCCATATCCTTACGAAACTTGTTGACAGCGACGACTTCAGGATGGAAGAACTCATCGTTTCCTCGTTTTCCAAGAAGATTATCGCCGAAGTAATTCTCACGTGTCGAGTTCATTGGACGGCTATAGAAGAGAGGGGTACCGTTCTGACGAGCAGTAAGGAATACCCATCCTGTGCGTATCTGTGCATCTGTAAGTCCAGCACTCTCGTTGGCATTACAATATGTGTCATGGCTTTCCACCCATGTTGTCAGATACTCCGGTGCTGCAGTATGATACCATGAGATTATATCAATATCCTTGGCACTTCTCTTTGCAAGAACCTCACGAAGTACATGACCGTAACTTGAGGCTGTCTGACCGAAATATCCGGCATATTCATCTTCCGGAACATTCTTGTCCTGGAGCACTTCTCCATATACGAAAAGACTGTCATATGGGATTGCCAGAGAAACTCCAAGAACTTCCTTTCGTCCGGTAGCGACATCCCAGAAATCATTTTCCGTTACTCCTGCTTCTGTATCCAGAGGGTCCGAATGTACACCGATATGCTTTGCCGTATCATATCTGAAACCACGTACACCCATTTCAACAAGTCTGTTCACGAATTCCATATAATATTTCTGGAAGAGCGGGTTCTCGGTATTTACGTCAGGAAGGCCTCCTACACCCTGATGTGTGCACTGTGCGCGATCATTATAGTCCTGGATACCCTCAAGACCATGAGTGTGGAACATCTTGTCCTTGCCGCCGACAGCAGAGTAGAATTCGTCCGAGACAAGATCGATGTCGAATGCAGTATGGTTCGGAAGAACATCCACAAGAACTCTGATGTCATACTTCCTGGCAGAATCAAGCATCGCTTTCATCTCTTCTTCCGTACCTACGATATTGTTTCCGACAGTCCAGTCTGTAGGCTGGTAATAATGGTACCAGTTTCCTTCCTTTTCGTCAAGAATCCTGATGTTTCCTCCCTCAGGACTGAAACATGCATTCACAGGTGAGGTCTGGATCATAGTGAAACCAGCATCAGATATCTGCTTCATGTTCTCAGCAATAGTAGGGAAGTTCCAACTCCAAACATGCAGGATGGTCTCAGTGTTCGTTGCATTCGGATCATGAGTCATGCGATCGACGGTATCATAAGTGTTGGTTGATGTACACGCAATAAAAGCGACTAATGAAATAAGGTAAAATATTCTGTTCATTTTCCTGTTTTATTTAAAATCTTACAAAACTACACATTTTCTAATGTTCTTCATCATATTTCCTGTCCCATTCTCTGTAAAATTCCATCTTGGGATCTTCGAACAATGATAATTGCTCAGTATCCTCATGAGTCAGTTTCGAGACTCCCAGACCTATCTGTCTGATAGGGGACTCACCATCCCATATATCTGATATCAAACCTCTGGCCTCATTCAGAATCATAGCGGTTATATCAGTCGGACTAGACATCTGGTGCTGTTTCTGCATGATGGAAAAATCCCGGTACTTGATGAATACAGACACACATGATGCACGGAATTCTGCCTTACGCAAGCGATGAGCCACAATGCATGCAACATTGAAGAGAGCCTTGTCAATATCCTTTTCAGTACCGATATCATGAGGGAAAGTCCTCTCTGCACTTATGCTTTTTGCCTCTGGCATATCTGTCTCGACCGGAGAATCATCTATGCCGTTTGCATTTGCATGCAATTGTTCAGCGAACTTACGTCCGACAAGCCTGGTCAAGGATGCCACGCTTCTCGAGGCAAGGTCTCCTATGGTATGAATCCCATACATCCTGAGTTTTGCCTCAGTCTTCTTTCCCACCCAGAGAAGTTCCCTGACATCAAGGGGCCACATCTTTTCCCGGACATCCTCCTGCCACAGAACATGCACCTTGTCAGGTTTCTCGAATTCCGATGCCATTTTTGCCAGTAGTTTGTTCGATCCGATGCCGACATTGACTGTAAATCCAAGTTTCGTCTTGATTTCCTCCTTAAGACGCATGGCCACATCATAGGGATCCTCGCCCCAGTTACGCATGGTCATATCTATGAAACATTCGTCTATAGAGAAAGGTTGAAGCACAGGAGAATATTTGCGACATATCTCCATAAATGCTTCCGAACACTCCTTATACCATTCTCTATCACCCTGTACTATAAGGAGTTCCGGACATTTACGCTTTGCCATTCCGACAGGTTCTGCGGTCTTGATGCCAAGTTTCTTGGCAGGCATGGATGCTGCGGTCACTATACTTCTTCTGTCACTCGGATCTCCAGAAATCACAGACGGAACAAGACGGATATCCCTTCCACCCTCCTGCATAAGACGGACTGCAGTCCAACTCAGAAAGGCAGAATTGACATCTATATGGAATATGACCTTACGACGAGCCATGTTTCGTAAAAAGGATTCTCAAAATTAAGAATAATTCATTACTTTTGGACTTTGATTCGAATACAAACTAAAATATCATAAATATGTCACTTATTGAAAGCATCATTGCACGTGCAAAATCAAACAAACAGCGCATCGTGCTCCCAGAGTCTCTGGAAGAGCGTACACTTACAGCAGCAGACATGTCTCTTGCTGACGAAATCGCAGACATCATCCTCATCGGAAATCCTGATGAAATCTTCGCTCTTGCAGACAAACTCGGTCTCAAGAACATCGGAAAGGCAACAATCATCGACCCGGCAACAAGCGAGAAGACTGCAGAATATGCAAACCTTCTTTACGAACTTCGCAAGAACAAGGGCATGACTCCGGAAAAGGCAGCACAACTCGTCCTTGATCCTCTTTATTTCGGATGCCTCATCATCAAGAGCGGAGATGCAGACGGCCAGATCAGCGGTGCTCTTTCAACAACAGGAGAGACTCTCCGTCCTGCGCTTCAGATCATCAAATGTTCCCCTGGCATCACATGTGTCAGCGGTGCCATGCTCATGATCACAAATACTCCTGAATACGGAGAGGACGGTGTCCTTGTAGTAGGTGACGTGGCCGTTACTCCTATGCCGGATGCTTCGCAGTTGGCTCAGATCGCAGTCTGCACAGCACAGACAGCAAAGAGCGTTGCCGGATTTGCAGACCCTAAGGTTGCAATGCTTTCTTTCTCTACAAAGGGATCGGCAAAGCACGAAGTTGTAGACAAGGTGGTAGAGGCCACAGCGCTGGCAAAGGAACTCGACCCATCAATCAAGATCGAAGGAGAACTTCAGGCAGATGCTGCTCTAGTTCCTTCTGTAGGTCAGAAGAAGGCTCCTGGTTCAGAAATCGCCGGACATGCGAATGTCCTCGTGTTCCCATGCCTCGAAGTTGGAAACATCGCCTACAAACTCGTACAGAGACTCGGTAACGCTGATGCCATCGGACCTATCCTCCAGGGTATTGCACGTCCGGTAAACGACCTCAGCCGCGGCTGTTCAGTTGATGACATCTACAAGATGGTCGCAATCACAGCATGTCAGGCTATGGACGCAAAATAATAACAGTCCTATAAATTACAAAGGGGCTTCTTATGAGGCTCCTTTGTGCTATAACCACATGATTATGAGAAAGTATTTAATCACCATGCTCGCGGCATTCGCAGGTGTCGTGGCGTTTGCGCAGAAACCGGATCCTGATTTCCACATCTATCTGTGCATAGGTCAGTCCAATATGGAGGCAGGAGCAAGACCTGCAGAACAGGACAAGGATTTCAACGATCCTCGTTTCAAGTTCCTTGCTGCAGTCAACATGCCGAATCTCGACAGAGAGATGGGCAAGTGGTACACCGCAGTCCCTCCGATCTGCCGAGAAGGAAACAATCTTGGTCCTGTAGACTTTTTCGGCCGCAAGATGATCGAGAATCTTCCGGAAAATGTAAAGATAGGCGTAATCAATGTTTCTGTTGCCGGCGCAAAGATAGAACTCTGGGACAAAGATGATTATAAGGAATATATCGACAACGAGCGTGACTGGATGAAGGCCATCGTAGAACAATATGGTGGTAACCCTTATCAGAGACTTGTAGAAATGGCAAGAATCGCGCAGAAGGACGGAGTCATCAAAGGTATCCTCATGCACCAGGGAGAGTCAAATTCAGAAGACCCGCTCTGGCCGGAAAGAGTAAAGAATATCTATGATGATCTTTGCAAGGACCTTGGTCTCAACCCTAAGGAGACACCTCTTCTTGCCGGTGAACTCAAATATGAAGAACAGGACGGAGTCTGCTGGCGTTTCAACCGAGACATCATGCCTCGTCTGCCAGAAGTGCTTCCGAACGCACATATAATCTCTGCACTCGGCTGCGAAAGCACTGGCGACCAGTTCCATTTCAGCACCGAAGGAATGCGTCTTCTCGGTTACCGCTTCGCAGACAAGATGTTGGAACTCAAGGGATTCAAGGAAGTTGAGAAAAGGACACTCACTCTTGCCCCTAAGAAACTTGGCATCGAGATAAGTCCTACCTTGAGCGGTATCTTCTTCGAGGACATCAACCAGTCTGTAGACGGAGGTATAAGTGCTCAACTTATCCAGAACAACTCTTTCCAGGCATACAATGTTCCTTTCAACACAGATTCAGACGAATTCTCGAAGGTAGATACAGTATTTTTCGGATGGACTGTAATAAATAAAGAAGGTGTCGGAAGTGCACGCACAGTAAACGACAAACCTCTGGTAAAGGATCTCAAGCCTCTCTACGATTTCGATCCGGACGACGAATATGATGATTCCAGGAAATATCAGCAGTACAGTGTAAGATTCGATGTAGAGAATCCTGGAAACGGCTTCGGTATTGCTGCAAACGGTTTCGGAATCTCAGAATATGTAAGAGGATGGGGTAACAAGGGCATGTATTCAAACAATACCCAGACTCCATCCATCCCTGTAGAAAAAGATGTAACCTATGACCTGGGGCTTTATCTCGCAGGCGAGTCATATCCTGGTACATTCTCTGTATATCTTGAAGATAGGAATGGAAATGTCAACTCAAACGTAGTGACGATCTCAGGCATAGGCAACGACTGGAAGAAATATGAAGGCGCCCTCAAGGCCTTGAATACTGCAGACAGCCGCCTCTGCATAATTGCAGATGCTGCAGGTACATTCTACCTTGATTTCGTGACCCTCGTTCCAGAGGCATCACAGTTGTGGATGGATGGTAAGTACGGTCCGTTCCGTAAAGATCTTCTTCAGGCTCTTGCAGACCTCAATCCTACATTCATGCGTTTCCCTGGCGGCTGCGCCTCAGAAGGTACAGACTATTGGGGACAGGTATTCTGGAAGAACTCAATCGGTCCTGTAGAGGAAAGAATCGGATTCCGTAACCATTGGGGATACTGGACATCCCAGTATATAGGATTTTATGAGTATCTCCTTATGGCAGAATCACTTGGAGCAACCCCATTACCTGTATTCAACAATGGTGTTACATGCCAGTTCGCAGGTCACAAATATGTTGCACCACTTGATACTCAAGAAGATCGTGACAGATTCTATTCTATCTTCGTAAAGGATGCTCTTGACTTCATAGAGTTCTGCAACGGGGCAGTCGATACAGAGTGGGGTGCAAAACGTGCTGAGATGGGACACCCCGAACCATTCAACCTCAAATACCTTGGAATCGGAAACGAGAATAAGGGTGAAGCATTCTGGGAGCGTTTTGATATCATCTATAAGGCAATCAAGCAGAAATATCCGGAGATCATCGTAGTATCTACATCCGGATCGGCAGATGCCGGTAAGGAATTCGACGCCAACATGAAGGAAATCGACGAGAAGTATCCTGATACAATCGTTGACGAGCACTATTATAAAGGTGATGACTGGTTCTATTCCAACGGTGAGAGGTACGCTCCTGGAAAGGTGCGCGGAGCGCAGGGCAACACTTATGACAGAAGCAAGCCGACTAGAGTATTCGTAGGCGAGTTTGCAAACAACCGTACAAACAATGCATTCGCATCAACAATGGCAGAGGCTGCTTACTGGACAAGCCTTGAGAGAAACTCTGACATGGTAGTGATGGCTGCATATGCACCTCTGTTCTGCAAGAAGGGTTTCAACAAGTGGAACTCTAACCTCATCTGGTTCGACAACCGTGGCATGTGGCGTTCAACAAACTATTACTATCAGAAACTATTCTCCGTCGCTGGTGACAGGGCATTTGAAATGTCTCCTGCAATGGAAGGAAGCGTAGCGGATACCACCGTGTACATGTCTCCGACAATTGATACGAAGACTGGAGAAATCTTCATAAAGTTTGTCAATTCGGAATGTGTGAACAAGACATTCACAATAAATACCGGAAACAAGACAGAATATGAAGTATCTGTGGAATTCATCTCATCGCATGACACGACTGTGAAGAATCAGAAAGACCAGAACTACTATTCTAGCCACCCTGATTACAATACAGTGCCTTCAATCAGCGGTCCTGGAGCAGGAGAGAGACCTGGCCTCAGGGAAATGGCATGGAGATTCGCTCCGAAGGTGAAATACACCGAGGCTATAGTTCCGCATACAAAGGAATATGGTAAAGTCAAGAAATCCTTTGAAATGCTGATGCCTGAAAATTCGGTAGGTATAATACGTATGAAGCCCGTGAAATAAACATTTTCTTTGAAAAATATTTCAAATACTATCATAGGAGTGTCATTATCTGAAGTTGACACTCCTTTTTTTTCTTTTTACAAATAAAAAAACTATATTTGATTTACATCTTATGCAATAACCACACACTAAAACCATTAATAACATGAAAAGGACATTATTGATTTCTATCCTCGGCATGGCAGCATGTACCATCGCTGTCGCACAGGTAAAGGAGGATTTCAAGCCGGCTTCTACAAATCAGGCCGGAAAGCAGTATCCGATGGTCAATTCGGAAAGAGTCGTACGTGCACAGATTACAGCACCTGACGCAAAGTATGTTCAGTTCGATATCGGAGGTGTAAAATATGACCTCAAGAAGGATGAGAACGGAGTATGGACAGGTGACACTGCACCTCAGGACGAAGGATTCCACTATTATCAGATATGGGTGGACGGAGCAGCAACTCCAGACCCTAACAGCCTCTACTATTACGGTGCAAGCCGTTGGGGAAGCGGTATCGACATCCCTGCACACGATGAGGATTTCTACGCATTGAAGAATGTACCTCACGGTGATGTAAGAGAGGTTTATTATTATTCTAAGACAAACGACGCGATGCGTCACTGCTTCATCTACACTCCTGCAAGTTATGATGTAGAAACTACCAAGAGATATCCCGTGCTTTATCTCCAGCATGGTGGTGGTGAAAACGAGTATGGATGGCCAGTACAGGGCAAGACAGGTCTGATCATGGACAACCTCATCGCTGCAGGTCTTGCAGAAGAGTTCATCATCGTCATGGATAACGGTTCTGCAGGAAGACCTCGCCAGCCACAGGGTGCAGCGCCTCAGGCACGTCCACAGGCTCAGCAGGGTCAGAGACCACAAGGTGGCAGACCAGGAATGGCTGCAGGTTGGGCAGACGGTTTCATGAACACTCTCGTGAATGACATCATCCCTATGGTTGATTCAAAATATCGCACAATAGCAGACAAGGAGCACCGTGCAATGGCTGGTCTCTCAATGGGAGCAATGCAGGCAAAGGCGATTACAATGGCTAAGCCTGAGGTGTTCTCAAAGATCGGTCTCTTCAGTGGCGGAACAATCTCTGTAGAGGAAGCGAACAATACACCTGGTTTCAGAGATGCATACGATCTCGTATTTGTAAGTTTCGGTAGCCGTGAGGTTGGAAATCCACGCGGAGGAGTCGATCCTGGCAAGACAACTGCAGATCTCAAGGCCTCTGGTATGAATGCACATTACTACGTATCTCCAGAGACTGCTCACGAGTGGCAGACATGGAGAAGAAGCCTCTATCAGTTCGCTCAACTTCTTTTCAAGTAAGATAACCCATAATTAATACTCATCATGAAGAAACTTATTTATTTCCTTCTCCCGTTGCTGTTTGCCTCATGTGCACAGCAGGAGAGTCCGATCCTCTCGATCGAGGGTGGTCTTGTTCAGGGTGTGCCTGCAGATCTTGAAGGTGTAACCGTTTATAGAGGAATCCCTTATGCTGCACCTCCTATCGGTGATCTCCGTTGGAAAGAACCTCAGCCGGTTGTTCCATGGGAAGGCGTAAAGGTCGCTGACACATTCGGACATCCTGGTTATCAGGCAGTACACTATCCAGGTGGATATACTACAGAGTGGGGATATGGAAAGGAATCTCCATATAGCGAAGATTGTCTCTATCTGAACGTTTGGACTCCTGCACCAGGTAAAACTGACGCAAAACTTCCTGTAGCATTGTGGATTCACGGTGGCGGATACCGCGAAGGTTGGGGTTCAGAGCCTGAATTCGACGCTCAGGAGTGGGCAGCAAAGGGTGTCGTACTCGTTTCAATCAACTATCGTCTCGGCGTATTCGGATTCCTTACACATCCGGAACTTTCAGCAGAAAGCCCACATGGAGTATCAGGAAACTACGGTATCCTCGACCAGATCGAGTCTCTTAAGTGGATCCAGAAGAATATCGAGCAGTTCGGTGGTGACCCTAAGAACGTAATGATCTTCGGACAGAGTGCAGGTGCAGGCAGCGTTAAGACTGTATGTGAGTCTCCTCTTTCAAAAGGTCTCTTCAACAAGGCTGTCATCATGAGCGGTGGCGGAGTTACAAACCCTAACGCAGTTGCTGCAGCGCCTGCAGGAAGAATGGGTAGAACACCTATGACTCTCGCTGAAGCAGAACAGGCAACAAAGAAGGTAATGGACTGGGCAGGTTTCGACAGCCTCGAGAAGATGCGTAGAGCCTCTACTGAGATGATGTACACCGTAGGTAACTTCTATACAGCAGTTACTGGTGACAGAACCGGAAGAGTTACTGGTAGCCCGATGGTTGACGGATATGTTTCTCTCCAGAGTTTCGACAATGCAGCATTTGCAAATGCACTTCCTAACATTCCTTATATGATAGGTTATACTCAGGACGACATGGGTGACATGGCTCCTGGTATCGCTGAGTTCTGTCTCAACAGAGAGAGCGTAGGTGACAAGGCTTATGCATATGAGTTCGCACGTCCTCTCCCTACAGACGGCCGCGGCAATGTTCTTTCAGGTGCATTCCATTCTTCAGACCTTTGGTATGTATTCAAGTCTCTCAAGCATTGCTGGAGACCTTGGGCACAGGGCGACTGGGATCTTTCAGAAGTCATGCTCACCGCTTGGACAAACTTCGCAAAGTATGGTGACCCTAACGGTCCTGACGGAGGTGAGTGGAAACCTTATACAAAGGATAACGCAAAGTTCATGCTCTTCAAACTTGATGAGAACGATCAGGAGAACTCTGAAACAGGAGATCCTATTCCTTCAAAGAACAGAAGATTCCCATTCTAAAAACCATAAGGAGCACCAAAACAGGTGCTCCTTTATTATATCAAAAATGTTTCATATTGTATGATTTTTAACACTAAGTCATACTGGTGTGTTTATTATCTGATAATGATTTCTTAAATTTACATATCAGAATCATTTTACTAAAACAATACAACATGAAAAAATTCACATTCTTAATGCTGTCAGCGGCTTTGTTCGCCTCATGCTGCGGAGACTCAGACCAGAATCTGGTACTGAACGATGCGGAGTATCTAGAGCGTCAGGGAGTAAATGTCCTTGTGTACAGCAACCTTTACAACGGAGGATTCAATGATGAAAAGAACTCCGGAATCGAGATCATCCACCACGGTGTCAGAACCGTTCAGGGAGGAGCCGTAAGACTCTCAAGTACACCTGAACAGTGGGACCTTGTACCTCAGACCCCTTCAAGGACAGTAAACGAGGACGGTTCGATTGAAGTTGCATTGCGTTATGAAGACTATGATTTCGACTCTCGAATCGTTGTCACTCCAAAGGGAAAGGCATTTGAGATTGCCGTGTATCTTGATGAACCACTTCCTGAAAAACTTGTCGGACACGCAGGATTCAACCTCGAATTCCTCCCGTCTCAATATTGGGCAAAGACCTATATCGTAGACGGAAGACCTGACAGATTCCCTCGTTATGCTGCAAGCGAGACCACAACCAAGCCTAACAGCGAAAAGCCTAAACAGTATAAGGGCTACAAGACATATGACGACCGCGGAACAGGCCGTTATATAGATCCGCTTCCGCTCGAACAGGGAAAGGAATTCATCATTGCTCCGGATGCACCTGAGAGAATGATGACCATCAAGTCTGACGATGCAGACATCATGCTCTATGACGGACGTATCCTCGCACAGAACGGATGGTTTGTATTCAGAAGTCTTCTTCCTGCAGGAAAGACAGGTAAGGTGGTGACATGGACAGTTGAGCCGAACTCTGTAAAGGGTTGGGTAAGAGAACCTAACATCGGATTCTCACAGGTAGGTTACATGACTGACCAGCCTAAGATTGCAGTAATCGAACTTGATAAGAACGACAAGCCTCAGTCTACTGCAAAGGTCATCAAGGTAGAAACAGACGGTACTGAAAAAGTCGCTTTCTCCGGCAAGGTGAAGAACTGGGGACCATACTACAAATACAACTACGACAGATTCGATTTCTCTGAAGTTACCGAACCAGGAGTATATTACATCCAGTATGGCGATACAAAGACAAACAACTTCATCATCAATGACAATGTCTATGACAAGATCACTGATGCAACAAGCGACATCTGGATCCCTATCCACATGAACCACATGTATGTGAACGAAGGTTACCGCGTATGGCATGGAGAGCCTTTCAGAGAAGGATATCGTCAGGCTCCAAGAAACACAGACCACTTTGACCTTCACTCTCAGGGTCCTACTACAGACACACGTTTCAAGGATCTCGAACTCATCCCAGGACTTAACGTAGGTGGTTACTTTGACGCAGGTGACTTCGATATCGAGACCGGTTCAAACATCAGCGTGGTACAGAACCTTGTACGTGCATGGGAACTTTTCCGTTCGGAAAGAGACCAGACATTCGTAAGCCAGGAGCAGCGCTATGTTGACCTCCATCGTCCGGATGGAACACCAGATATCCTTCAGTACATCGAGCATGGTGTTCTTAACCTCGTTGCTCAGGCTGAGATTCTCGGACACATGTCACAGACTCTTTCAAACTCAGTTCTTGACAACTACCACCACCTCGGAGATGCAGGTTCACTCACAGACGGCTACATGTATGATCCTAACCTCAAACCTTATCAGGTTTCGAAGGACGGCAAGTATAGCGGTACACCTGATGATATGTGGGCATTCACCGGTCGTGACCCAGGTCGTGACTTCAATGCAGCGACAATGTTTGCAGCAGCAAGCCGCGCTCTCAAGGGATATAACGACGATCTTGCAAACCGTGCACTCAAGCAGTCAAAGAGACTCCTTAAGGAGGCGACTGAACTTATGGCAAAGGCATCTCAGGACGGAAGAAGAGGCAGAAACGCAGGTGGAAACATTTCTGCAAACCTCCAACTCTACATCGCGACAGGAGAACAGCAGTATCTTGACAATTTCAATGCTACCCTCTGGCCTTCACTCGACCGCAACGTGAACATGTCACTCATGACTGCCCTCGATGCTATTCCTTATATGGATGAGGCATACAAGGAAAAACTTCGTCCATACGTAGAAAAGTACAAGGAATATGTAGAGAATCTTGAGAATGAGAATCCTTATTCAGTGCCTATCGGACTTGGCAACTGGGCTGGCGGCGGTCAGATCTTGAGTTTCGGAACTACAGTATGCTACGCTAGCAAGTACTTCCCAGACATCATCGACAAGTCACATGCTTACAAAGCAGCGGAATGGCATTTCGGACGTCACCCATATCACAACTATTCACTTGTGGCAACTGTCGGTGCAGCACGTCCTAAGGAAGTGTTCTACGGAAACAACCGTGCAGACTTCTCTGCAATACCTGGTAATGTGGCTCCAGGACTTCTTTTCAGACATCCTGACCATTTTGAGAACTATGATGACTGGCCATTCTTCTGGGGCCAGAACGAAGGAACAATCGGTGGTAACGTAAGTTACCTGATTTTCGGATCTGCTTTCAAAAACCTTGTAAAAGGCGAGTAATCATTTGATTATAACAGTTGTTGACAACTGTGTTGATAAATAAATGCGATAGGAATCCTATCGCATTTATTTATTGGATACCTTAGCGATTCACAAAAACAATCAATTGGATACAATATGAGCAGCGCAGAAATTACCATCATCAAAAGAGACGGTAAGCGTAAGACCTTTTCTGTCGAGAAGATCAAGAACGCCATCCGTAAGGCATTTCTTTCGGTAGGAAGTTTTGCTACCGAAGAGGATCTTGTAAACATACTTTCCCATGTGCGCATCACGGAAGGTATGCATGTAGAGGAAATCCAGAATCAGGTGGAAGTAGGTCTCATGGCAGAACAGTACTTTGCTGTAGCGAAGTCTTATATGCTTTATCGTCAGAGACATACAGAAGACCGTGAGGTTCGTGACCATCTTGACTTCCTCATCCAATATTGCCAGGCGGAGAATGCTGCTACAGGTAGTAAATACGATGCCAATGCCAATATTGACAAAAAGAATCTGGCAACGCTGATCGGAGAACTTCCCAAGAAGAACTTCATCAGACTCAACCGTCGTATTCTTACTGACCGAATGAAGAAGATGTACGGAAAGGAAATGTCAGATAAATATATAAGACTGCTCAAAAACCACCATATATATAAGAACGACGAGACCTCTCTTGCCAATTACTGCGCCAGTATAACAATGTATCCATGGCTTCTCGAGGGAACAAAGCCTATCGGCGGTAATTCGATAGGACCGACAAACCTCAAGTCATTCTGCGGAGGTTTCATCAATCTCGTATTCATGGTATCAAGCATGCTAAGCGGAGCGTGTGCTACTCCTGAGTTCCTGATGTACATGAACTACTTCATCGGCAAGGAGTATGGTCTTGACTATTGGAAAGATGTTGACAGACAGGCAGATAATTCCACTAAGAAGCGTTCTGTCGACAAAGTGATCACAGATTGCTTCGAGCAGATAGTATATTCTATCAATCAGCCTACAGGAGCAAGAAATTTCCAGGCTGTGTTCTGGAACATTTCATATTACGATAAGAATTACTTCGACAGCATATTCGGAGAATTCAGATTCCCGGACGGATCAAAGCCTGACTGGGACGGACTCTCATGGCTCCAGAAGCGATTCATGAAATGGTTCAATGCAGAAAGACTCAAGACTCCTCTGACCTTCCCTGTAGAGACTATGGCTCTTCTTACTGAGAATAATGAGGTCAAGGATAAGGATTGGGGAGACTTTACAGCAGAAATGTACTCGGAGGGCCATTCATTCTTCACCTATATGAGCGACAATGCGGACTCACTAGCATCATGCTGCCGTCTGCGTAACGAGATTCAGGACAACGGATTCAGTTACACCCTCGGTGCAGGTGGTGTATCCACAGGATCGAAGAGTGTACTTACAATCAACCTGAACCGCTGCGTACAGTATGCTGTAAAGAACGGACGTGATTATATAACATATCTTGCAGAAGTCGTGGATCTGGTCCACAAGGTGCAACTTGCATATGATGAGAATCTCAAGTCACTAAAGGAACAGGGAATGCTTCCTCTCTTCGATGCTGGCTTCATAAACATCGGACGTCAGTATCTAACTGTAGGAATCAACGGTCTTGTAGAAGCGGCTGAATTCCTCGGTATAGAGATCAACGACAACCCTGAATATGTGAAGTTTGTGCAGGATACACTCGGTCTCATTGAAGAATACAATAAGAAATACCGTACAAAGACAACACTCTTCAACTGCGAGATGATCCCAGCAGAAAATGTAGGCGTAAAGCACGCCAAGTGGGATAGGGAAGACGGATACGTCGTTCCACGTGATTGCTATAACAGTTATTTCTATATTGTTGAAGACAAGTCTCTTAACATCATAGACAAGATGCGCCTGCACGGACGCAAATATATCGAACATCTTACCGGAGGATCAGCCCTCCACCTTAACCTTGAAGAACATCTTTCAAAGGCACAGTACGCACAACTTCTGAAGGTTGCAGCGCAGGAAGGATGTAACTATTTTACATTCAATATTCCTAATACAATCTGCAACAAGTGCGGACACATCAGCAAACACTACCTCAAAGAATGCCCTGAATGCCATAGCGAAGATATTGATTATCTGACTCGTATCATTGGTTATATGAAGCGTATCAGTAACTTCTCAATGCCACGTCAGGAAGAGGCAGCAAGACGTTATTATCATAGTAACGAAGCAAAATAAACATGCTGAAGTGCTACAGTTATGATATTGTCTGCCAGGAGATCCCAGATGAGATCAGCCTGGCAGTCAATATTTCATGCTGTCCCAACAGATGCGCCGGATGCCATAGCCCATGGTTATGGAGCAATGAAGGAGAAGACATGACAGAAAACATGCTGTCTGATCTCATAGGCAGATATTCTGCAGCCATCACATGTTTCTGCTTCATGGGAGGAGACGCAGAACCCATGGAAGTGATGAGACTTGCAGAGTGGATAAAGATCAGGTGGCCTCATATCAGGACAGCATGGTATTCCGGTAAGGAAAGCCTTCCTGAAGGGTTCAAGGTCCAATCCATGGACTATATAAAACTAGGCCCCTATATAGAGGCTCTTGGAGGCCTCAAATCTCCGAACACCAATCAGGCTTTATATCGAATAGATTCCCAAGGCAACATGTCCCGTATCTATCTTAAATAGGTACAAATATCCTTATTCCTCAAACTTCCCATACAATTCCAATAGTTCGGCAGAATTATTGGTCATGGGTCGTCATAAATTAAAACGGAATATGGACAAGAAAACAAAGATCGTATGCACTATATCCGACAAGATGTGCGACGAAGGATTCATACGTGCTCTATACGAAAGAGGTATGAATATCGTGAGAATCAATTCTGCCCATTCGACATTGGATGGAGCACAGATGATAGTAGATACCGTCCGCAGGGTTTCTGGCCAAATAGAGATACTTATCGATACTAAAGGACCTGAAATAAGACTTACAGACACGGATCTTCCTGATGGCATCAAGGTTCGTGAAGGCGAAATCATTGAATTCCGCAATGATTCAGGGTTCAACAGTTCTCATAAACACCTGAACACCAACTGTATGACTTTTGTAAATGATGTCCCTGTAGGTGCTTCCATTCTCGTGGATGATGGATCGATTGCTTTTCTGGTAACAGACAAAGATGAAGAAAGGCTCATTTGTAGGGTCATGAATTCAGGCATAATAAAAAGCAGGAAGAATATCAATGTTCCGGATGTATATATCTCATTACCTGCTCTTACTGAACGCGATAGAGAATATGTCATGTGGGCATTGGAACAGAATCTGGATTATATAGCACATTCATTCGTGCGAAATTCGGAAGACCTGAAAGAAATCAGGAGCATCATAGACGAGGTCGGATCAGATATACATATAATTTCGAAGATAGAGAACCAACAGGGGATTGACAATATAGAGGATATTTTAAGACATTCATATGGAGTCATGATTGCAAGGGGCGACCTTGGAGTGGAGATTCCAATGGAAAGGCTTCCGGTAATCCAGAGGATGATCGTGCACAAGTGCCATATGATGGAACGAATGGTGATAATTGCCACTCAGATGCTGCATACGATGATAGGGAATCCAAGACCAACACGTGCAGAAGTGAGCGACGTTGCAAATGCTATTTATCAGCATGTGGATGCTGTCATGCTAAGCGGAGAGACAGCCAGTGGCAAATATCCGCTGGAAGCAGTAGACATCATGAGGCGGATCATCCTTGAGGTTGAGAATTCGTATATTTTATGTTAAATTTGCGCCCGAAAATTTAATAGCATCATGCAGAAACCGATAATATATCAAATGATTCCCCGACTCTGGGGCAACGATAAAGCAGAACCTGTAAAAAACGGAAGCCTGAAAGAAAATGGAACAGGAAAACTATCAGATATAGATAAGAATACACTTGAATATCTGGCATGGCTCGGATGTAGCCACGTATGGTACACAGGCATATTAAGACACTCGACCCAAAGCGATGAAGAGGGATGCATACCTTCTCATCCGCAGTTTGTGAAAGGAAAGGCCGGTTCGCCATATGCAATATGTGACTATTACGACATCAATCCTTATCTCGCTAATAATCCGCAAGATAGAATGCTTGAGTTCGAGCAGTTGATTAAGAGGACGCACGATGCTGGACTCAAGATGATAATTGATTTCGTACCCAATCATGTGGCCCGGGACTATGGAAAGACCGCACCTTCAACAGGACATCCGATACTTGGAGCAGAAGACGACAAATCTGTACATTGGAAAGCAGAAAACGACTTCTTCTACTATGTCGGAGAGAAACTGACTCTTCCGACACCCGTTCCACCAGGTATGGAAGCATATGAAGAGATTCCGGCAATGGCTACAGGAAACAACTGTTATACCCCAAATCCTGGCATAAATGACTGGTATGAGACAGTAAAGATAAATTATGGAGATTCCCACACATCGACCTGGGACAAGATGTATGACATAATCGAGTTCTGGGCATCCAAGGGTGTGGACGGTTTCAGGTGTGATATGGTCGAACTTGTACCGCCACAATTCTTCAAATGGCTGATTGCCAAGACAAAGTCATGTTTTCCTGAAGTCATATTCATAGCAGAGGTCTACAAGAAGGATCTTTATCACGAATACATCCGTAACATCGGATTTGATTATCTTTACGATAAGTCAGGTCTTTATGACACCCTCCGTACTGTCGTGGAAAAGAATGGTGATGACAATGGAATGCCAGTCGAATTATGGCAGTCAACTACAGGAATCACCAGAAACTGGCAGTTCTTGGGAGATCTTCAGCCATACATGCTCAACTTTCTGGAAAACCATGATGAGCAGCGTTTTGCTTCGGACTTCTTCGGAAAGGATGCCGACAGGACCTTTGCCCCTCTATATGTCTCACTATACCTGAACACTGCGCCATTCATGATATATTTCGGAGAAGAGGTAGGGGAGAAAGGAATGGATGAAGAAGGATTCAGCGGACGCGACGGACGTACAACAATCTTTGACTGGTGGAGCGTCGGATCGTTGAAACGCCTCAGGAAAGTAATAGCCTCAGAAGCATACAAGACTATGGATCCACTTGCAATTTCCAAAGCCGGTCTCACAGAAAAAGAAGCGGAATTCTTCTGCAGATTTGCGGAGATCATCAGATACGCCTCTGATGATGACTCCATAAGAAAAGGCACTACCTACGATTTGTGTTACTGCAATTCAAGTTCTGACGGATTTGATAAAGACAGGCATTTTGTCTTCTTGAGAGACCACCTCGATCACACTGTTCTTGTTGCAGCGAACTTCTCTGATCGTGAGGCAAAAATGAACATAATGATACCTGACCATGCTTTTGAGTGGATGGGAATTCCTGTTACCGATGACCTTTATCCTGGTAAGACAATAAGCATAGATGTAGCCCCATTTGATGGAAAAACCATCACTCTGATCTGACAAATCAAGACAAATCATAAAGAAAACCGCATTAACAAAAATGTTATATATACAAACATTTTTGTTAATGCGGTTAGTTTTCAATACATTAAACTAAAAACCTACAATTGCCTTATTTGAAGACCGGTCAATGAAGCCAACCATGCCTTCAGGGGCTTTATAAAGTTTGACAAACTCTCCATCTTCCAGACATTCTAGTTTTGAAAGCGAAATCTCATCGATATATCCGTCGCCTCTCACTGTGTCAATCGTCAGATAACCGACACCAAGCGAAGTAATGTTCTGGAAGAAATGCGTACCCTGACTCGGTTCTATCTGATAGCCGGGAATCGCTGTTTCCACAATCATCCTTGCTTCCGATATCTCATTCCAAAGAACAGGTATGCCAAGCCACGGATCAGATGAACCCCATCTGCCTGGACCTATAAGAAGATAGTTACCCTCTTCCTTCTTGAGCCTGTCGTTCATCAGTGCAATTTCCTGTGCCATCTCTTTGGTCTTCGCACTGTCAAAAGTGGCAGACGGGACATGGATTATATATTTCATACTTTCCGAATAACCTGATCCAAGCGCTTTGCCAGATCTCAATATCACATTCGATATCGACTCTGAAGCCTTCTCTATAGTCGTAGTCTTGTCGTCAGAAAATTCTCCGACAGGACGCACCTGAAGAAGTTTCAGCACAAGTCCGGGACCGCTTTGCCCTGTAAAAAGGTCTGCGGCAAACTCTATTTCCACATCACACATGAGTTCCTTCTTGCAAAGTGCCATAAGATCACTTATGATCTGCGCCAAAGGATAGCGTCCGTACTTCAGGATGGCATCAAAAGATATGACTCTAGGTCCCCGTGCAGTTATTCCCGGAACCATACGATTGTTTTCTATGCTGAATGTCGATGCCACAAGTTCCGGATGCGGGAATGATGACAAAACCTCAGCAACCTGAGGGTGAGCAAGATTCACTCCTTCATCTTTTGAGATCTTGAATGCTCCTGGCCTCAGATCAAGGGCATACATATCCTTCTGAGTATCTCTCAAGGCAAGTTTAGGATCGGAAAGTTGAAGTATCTTCTTAGGATATTTAGGACTGAACCTCAAGGTATTGCCTCCGTCCACGACTGTCTTTCCAAGACCGAAAGCAAGATTGACTATTCCATCTTCAGGCTTTTCATTACCGATTGGGTAGAAATTGACAGAACGTGCCACTCCGGAAAGCATTGGATAATACAGTCCGTTGTGTTCCGAACCGCAGATACTCTGCACCACTACTGCCATCTTCTCTTCGCTGAGAAGGTTTGCCGTAGTCTGGATATATGTCCTGCTACCGGCATAGAAGACTGAAGCATACACGCTCTTGATTGCCTTTCCAAGCATTCGGAGCATCTGATCCCTGTTTTCTACCAATGGAACCATATATGTCGAATACACTCCTGCAAAAGGCTGGTAACTGCTGTCTTCCAGTTTCGAACTTGAACGCACGGCGAAAGGGGATCGTGCCAGATTCACATAGGCTCTCAATTGCTCGACGAGTCTTTCCGGAAGTCTGGCAGCAACAAATTCAGAAAGTATCTCTTCATCCGAAACGTCGGAATCAATGATATACTGAAGGTCATTCTCAAGAATGAACTGGTCGAAATAATCTGTTGCAATGACAATGGTCCTTGGAATAGATATCTTTACCCCCGGATATTTGTCCGCCAGTTTATGTTTGTCCACCAGACTGTTAAGAAAAGCCAGACCACGAGCCTTTCCACCAAGAGAGCCTTCTCCCATACGTGAGAACCATATATGCCTGCCGTAGTTCTCCGCATCAAAATGCGCTATCACTCCGCGTCCCATAAGAGCATGGAAATCATGTATCTGCTGGGATACATAATAACGCATGTCATCCACACTTGCAAAATGGCTCTCCTGTACCGCCTTGACCTTTCCTCCCAGCGTGAAGAGTCCTCGGGCATAGAACCATTTCGAAAGCATATTCTTTGAAGTAGCCTTCAGAAGGATATCATCAGGAAGGGTACGGACAAGGGATTCTAGTTCCTTGAGATTTCCTGCACGACCATATTCCACACGGTTATCATCCCTGAATACAAAGTCACCGAAACCAAATTCCTCTTTTATATAATCCGACAACTGAAGCATAAGCGTCTTGGAGTATTTCTTTAAGAAACCGACTCCAATCTCCTGAGCAACAGTAGAAAGACTTGCTTGAGAAGACTGAAGAAGGACAGGCATCATAGGATCATCTGACTTTATATGTCGCACCAAAGTGACCCCTGCATCCAACACCTCCTTATCCGGTCCTTCATCCTTATGCAGGGTGAAGCCAACATCGGAAATGACTCCCAAAAGATTATTCTTGTACTTTTCATACATGCCTAAGGCATCGTCATAATTCGTTGCAAGAAGAATCTTCGGACGAGAACGCTTTCGTATCTTGCGTTGCTGTTCATTCAGAGTCTCCGTAAGAAACTCACTTGTCTGCATGAGTATAAGTCGGTAAAGTTCCGGAAGATATGTGGAATAATACCTTACAGAGTCTTCCACCAGAAGAATAGCCTGTACACCCACACCCAATATATCATGTTCGGCATTCTGCAGATCCTCAAAAAGTTTGATGATTGCAACAATGAGGTCTGCATTTCCATGCCAGCAGAACATATAGTCAATGGCAGAAGTATCCTGAAGGGCAAGACGTCTGTATACTTCCTTGGAAAAGTGGGTAAGAAGAACAAAAGGCAGATTCGGCCTGTCATTCTTGACCTCTGATGCAAGAGAGAAGATTTCCTTGTCACTGACATTATACATGCACATGACCATATCTATACCCACGACTGTATTCAGAAGTTCACGTGCCTCAGAGGCAGTCTCAACCCAGATGAATTTAGGAGGATTACTAAGGTTAAGGTCGATATATTCCTTATATATCTGTGACTCGATCTGTCCGTCTTCTTCAAGAATGAATGCATCATAATGACTGCATATCATAAGAATCTTCCTGATTCTGTAACTGATCAAAGATTCGTAGTCTGTTTCATTAAGTTCCTTAAGCAGAACGGGTTCTATCGTATTCATCTTATCTGTAAAGTCTTCTGCGGAATTCCGCAACGGTTATGGCTGTGGCAATGGCGGCATTTAAAGATTCAGATCCTGTCTGATCTGACGGATATGGAGGAATATACAGTCGGTCAGTCACCAGTTTACCCATTTTTTCCGATATTCCGACAGACTCATTGCCGATGACAATCATCGATGGAGATTCATCTCCATTGTCCAGGTCTTTCATATACATGTTTTCCCCGTCAAGGAAGGTACCGAAAATCCGTCCTCCCTTATCCAGTATAATTTGTGAAAGACCCGCAAGATCCACATAATGTATCCTTACTCTGAATATTGCTCCCATTGTCGCCTGGACCACCTTGGGATTGAATACTTCGACCGTATCCTTTGCTGCAAATACAGCATCTATCCCGAACCAGTCGGCTATACGCAGTATTGTTCCAAGATTACCCGGATCACGTATCGTATCCAGTCCGAGATAAAGCCCACCTTCTGAAATCAGTTCTTCCAGCATATTTCCATCATCAACATATATATCAGATGGTTTTCTCACCACCGCAAGCACAGGAGAAGGAGAGGACAAGGCTGAAATACGCGACATTGCCTCACTGCCTATATCCTCAATCCGATAGATCTTTTCCACTTTCATATCAGAAGCCAATGCCTCTTCAACCATCTTCTCACCCTCGACAACAAACAACCCAAACTCATCCCTGAACTTCTTCTGTGACAAGGACTTGACTTTCTTTATCTCATTATTTGATATAGATGACATAACATTTATAGTTCTCAATCTCACAAATATAGCAAATTTTCTGGCTAAAATTTTGAGAAAAGCATAGTTTGAGATAAATTTGCGAGATAATCATGAAAAGAGCATCCATAATATCTGCTGTCGTCATTTTTGCCATGACCGCACTTTCCTGCAGCACCACAAAAGTCCTGCAGGAAGACGAATATCGTCTTGCTGGTAACAAGATCAAGGTAATGAACGACAAGAAGTTCAATACAGGATCTCTTACCCCTTATCTCAAGCAGAAGCCCAATCCTTCCATATTCTTCGGATGGAACCCCTTTCTCAGCGTATACAACTGGTCAAATGGAAAAGGAAAGGGCTGGGACAAGTTTGTACAGAAAATCGGACAGGCTCCTGTGATATATGATGCAGATCTTGTCGAAAGTTCCATAGACAACATAAAGACCCACCTTGAATACCAAGGATACTATGGGTCCAGTGTAGACACCGACATCAAGGTCCGCGGAAGAAAGGTTTCCGTTTCCTATAATGTAAACTTAGGCAAACGTTATAAGATCAGTTCAATCAAATATAACCTTCCTCAAAGAGGAGAATTCAGAAATTCCTTTTTGCAGGACACGTCAAAATTCTCCATAAAAGTAGGTGACTACCTGTCTGAAGCATCTTTGGAAAGCGAGAGCGAGCGTTCAGGCTCTGCAATGCGAAATAAGGGTTTCTTTGATTTCAACAAGAATCATTTTTTCTTCGAGGCTGATACTCTTTCTCAAGACGGAGATGCTGCCTTGACAATAACCATTAACGAATACACACGTAACGAGAATCCTCGCGACGCCACTCCGATAAGGAAATATTATCTTGACGATGTGGAGATTTCCTATCCGAAGAACCTGAATATCAGGCAGAAGGTACTGAAAGACCTGACTACACTTGTACCTGGACAGGTTTACAGCGAAGATGCCGTAAACAACACATATTCACGTCTTTCTGAATTGAAGATCTTCAGTACCGTAAACATCGGAATGACCCCCAAGGACACGAATCTTGTGGATTGTGCCATTACTCTGACACAATCAAAACTCCAAGGAATAAAAGTCAACCTGGAGGCTTCATCAAATTCATCCGGTCTTTTCGGTATATCACCTCAATTATCTTATTATCATAAGAATATATTCCGCGGAGGAGAAACATTGAATCTCAGTTTCATGGGTAATTTCCAGTTCAAGTTCAACGATGCAGTCCGTTCAAATGAGTTCGGAGTGTCCGGTGGCTTAAGTTTCCCGAAATTCTTCCCACTGCCTTACAGACTGTTCAATGGAGCAGTACCACGCACTGATGTAAACATTTCATACAACTATCAGAACCGCCCGGAATACACACGCAACATCATATCCACCTCATACGGATATAGTGGAAATGTAAAGAACCGATTCTTCTATCAGGCATATCCGCTTCAGATGAATGTGGTGAGACTCTTCGACCTTGATCAGGATTTTTATGAGTCCCTTGCAGCAGACCCTTTCCTCAGGAATGCATACCAGAATCACTTTGACCTGGGATCCGGACTCATGATGTATTATACTACAGATGCCGAAAGTATTCCAAAATCAAGTTTCTTCTATACAAGACTGCAATTTGACATAGCCGGTAATATCCTGTCATGCTTCAATGGATTCATGGAACAGGACATCAATGGTGCACGCATGATATGGAATACGCCATACTCCCAGTTTGTAAGAGGAGAGATAACACTTGGACGCACCTGGATATTCGGAAGAAATTCCGGTCAGGCCATTGCTGCAAGGCTTCTTGCCGGTGCAGGATATGCATACGGAAATTCGACAGCGCTTCCGTTTGAAAAGCATTTCTATGCAGGAGGTTCCAACAGTTTGAGAGGATGGCAGGCAAGAACAGTGGGTCCTGGTCTGTCCCAGATGGACGATTCATTCGTGATTCCTAACCAGACAGGCGATATGAAACTTGAAGCAAACCTGGAATATCGTTTCAATATGTTCTGGAAAGTGGCCGGTGCCCTTTTTGTAGATGCCGGAAATGTCTGGACCCTAAGAAGCAGTGGGGAAGGGAACAGTTATGAGTCCATGTTCCGATTGGACACATTTGGAGAAAGCATCGCGGCAAACTGGGGAGCAGGAGTCCGACTCAACTTCGGCTTCCTTCTTCTTCGACTCGATATGGGTATAAAGATCCACGATCCTGCCCGTATTCAGAAATGGGTAACCCCAGACATGTGGTTCAAAAGAGATGGTTTTGCAGTACATTTCGGTGTCGGATACCCATTCTGACACGTAATTCCTATTTATAGTATTTGGGCCAAAGAGTCTCAAGCCTGGCACGTAAAGCATCTTCCTGACGATTATCATCAGGTTCGTAGAATTTATGTCCGGCAAGTTCTTCCGGCATGAATTCCAGATCGGCAAAATGTCCAGGATAATCATGTGCATACTTATAACCGTCCTTATAGCCGAGATCTTCCATAAGTTTTGTAGGAGCATTCCTTAGATATAGTGGGACAGATGCAGTCTGGGTATTACGAGCCATCTCCATCGCTTCATCTATTGCAAGGTATGCAGAATTGCTCTTTGCCGATGATGCCAGATATATAGTGACTTCTGCCAAAGGAATACGAGCCTCCGGCATTCCTATATTATGTACAATCTGAAAACACGAATTAGCAAGAAGAAGTGCATTAGGGTTTGCCAGTCCGATATCCTCTGCCGCAAGAATACATAGACGACGGGCTATGAAAAGCGGGTCTTCACCTCCCTGAAGCATTCTGGCAAGATAGTATATGGCTGCATTTGGATCAGATCCTCTGACACTCTTTATAAATGCAGAAATTATGTCATAGTGCATTTCTCCGCCTTTATCATAAATCGCAACATTCTCTTGCAGAGTAGAAGTAACGACTTTGTTATCGATTATAACATTTTTGTTTGCAGGAAAAGAACCGACTACAATCTCCAAAATATTCAGAAGTTTACGGGCATCACCTGCACTATGGCGGAAAAGAGCGTCTGTCTCTCTTACATCGACCTTGCGGTACCTGAGAATCTCATCCTCTTTAAGGGCACGCTCCAGAAGTCTATGAAGATCCTGCTTTTCCAGAGATTTAAGGACAAAGACCTGACAACGCGATAAAAGGGGAGTTATGACCTCAAAGGAGGGATTCTCTGTCGTGGCACCTATAAGTACCACGGTACCGTCTTCAACTGCTCCAAGAAGAGCATCCTGCTGAGACTTATTGAAACGGTGTATCTCATCTATAAAGAGAATCGGGGCAGATCCATCAGAAAAAATAGAACCGGAACGGGCCTTTTCTATTACCTCACGCACATCCTTTACTCCTGCACTCACTGCAGACAAGGTATGGAACTCACGTCCCAAGGACTTGGCTACAATCCGTGACAACGTCGTCTTTCCAACACCAGGAGGGCCCCACAATATGAATGACGAGAGATTTCTACTCTCTATCATATTACGAAGAATACACCCTTTACCGATAAGATGCGATTGTCCCACATACCCATCCAAGGTCTGAGGACGCATCCTTTCTGGTAGAGGAGGAAGCATTCTGCTACGCCCGATATTGGTATCATCCATTATCATCCGGATCAGATCTCTTTTCCAAATACCCAGCGTTTCTTGTGCTGTTCCTTTTCAAAAGGACTCCACATTGCCTGCACCTTGGCATTGGTTTCAAGGTTCGCATTGGTTTCTGCATACTTGAATCCCATCTTCTTATATGTCTGGAAGAGGTCACAGAAGAGCAGGGCATTGATTCCTCTACTCTGATAATCAGGTCTGACGCCTATAAGAAGCATATCCAGTGTATCCGGCTTCTTCCAGAACATAGTCTTGAGAAGATGCCACCATCCGAACGGGAAGATTTCTCCATTACACTTCTGTAATGCCTCAGAAAGAGATGGTATGGTGATAGCCAATGCGATCAGTTCTCCCTGTTCATTCTCCACGAAACTGAACATCTTAGGATCAGCCAGTCCGAGGTAAAGGTCTACATACTGGTCTATCTGCTTCTCAGACAGAAGGGAATAACCATAAAGGACGCAATAGGTCTGATTCACAAGGTCAAATACCTTGCGGCCATAGTTCTCCTTCCTGATCTGTGATTTGGTAAGTTTTCTTATAGTGAGATTGAACTTATCTCGTATGATCTCGGCATATTTGATATGCTTCTCCGGCATTTCCTCCGGGAGAGTAATCCTATATTCCACCCATCCTGTCTCCTTGTAATATCCGAGTTTCTTCATATGCTCTGGATAATATGGATGATTATAGATGAGAGCCATTGTACTCAAGCGGTCAAATCCTTCCACCAACATACCTTCAGGATCAAAGTCAGTAAATCCTAAAGGGCCTACGATCTGCTTCATTCCACGGGCCTTTCCGAAAGCAATCACGGCATCAAGCAGCGCTGAAGAAACCTCCAGGTCGTCAATGAAATCGATCCATCCGAAACGTACCTGCTCGACATTCCATGCGGCATTGGCCTTATGGTTCACTATTGCAGCAACTCTTCCTACAAGTTTATCATCCTTATATGCAAGATAAAGTTCCGCTTCACAGAATTCAAATGCACCATTGGTCTCTTTACTCAATGTATTCATGTCGTCAAACGGCATGCTCGGTACATAATACTTGTTTCCTTTATAGAGTCTGTTGGCGAAACGAACAAATGATTTCAGTTCCCTCTTTGTGGTAACGGTCTTGATTGTCACACTCATGATTTTCTGGCTTAGGTTAGTACAAAGTACAAATTTAGGAAAAAATTTCTTAAATTCGCATCAGAAGACCTAAACCGGATGTCTGAGACATATAAAAGATTCATAACAACATGTATGACCGCTTTCGCAGCCATATTGTGTTGTCATGCTCAACCCAAGGCTATCGGAACATCATACTCATTCAGCGGTCTGGGGATTACATATGAACATCATCTTGGCTCAGATTGCTTCATAAACGCCGATGTACGTGCTGAAATGGCAGCGCTCTTCATAGACAGAAAGAACGATTCAGGAATTTCAGCATCTGTTTCATGCAATTTCATAATAAAGGAATGGAAATCTCGCAACGACAATACCATAAGCATATTTGCAGGTCCTGGAATAGCATTAGGACTATCCCAAGACCTTTACAAAGAAATGGGATATTTCTTCGGTCTGAAAGGCAAGATAGGAACAGAGTGCAGATTTGACCGCAATATATCCATCTCCATAGCGTTGAATCCGGTATTAGGCTCCCATGTCATCATAATGGACGAGCATATAGAAATGAAATATTTCAAAAACGGCCTTATAAACACGATTCTCCCTGAAATCGGAATAAAATACACTTTCGGATCATGAGACAGGTATATCTGATACTGATGTTGTTGATGCTTATCCCGTTCAGAACAAGTGCAAGGACGGAATCTCTTCCACGCTTCACTTTCGGTGCAGAATGGGGGTACATCGGCATATTCTATTCAGGATACCACTATAATTTCTACGCCCCTGAAGGCTATAGGGCAGACCCTCGTGACCATAGGTTCACATATGACAGCAATGGAGAAGCATACCTTCATGCTGGGTATAATTTCAATGAGAAATATAATCTGTCTCTTTATGTAGGAGTCTCTGCCATCCATGATCATCACCACGTCATTCCCATGTCCATAAGACTTACCAGATATTTTGGAAATGATTCGACAAAGGACAGATTGCTGTCATTCATCGATTTAGGAAGCGGAATAGACATGAAGTCCCATACACAGGCCATACTCTCCGGAAAGATAGGCCTAGGATACAGGACATCCCTTAGCAGAGACACGAAACTGGATTTTATTGCTGCCTTGAGAAGCGTCCTGACCCATCCGGACATCAATTATTACGGTACACCGATACCACATGAGAGAGTCAACAGAAACAATTTATATATAAGTGCCTTTTCACTAGGCATGTCACTTACATTCTGAAACAGAAATAAAACTGAATATGGCAATCGGATTTAAACTGAACAAGACTGAACGCATACTTTTCTGCGCCAGCAAATGGTGGGGAGACCCTGATTTCCCTGAGCACATGGAATATCCTACTGTAAATGTAACCGATGAAGACGGAGAAACCTACGATTATCCTCTTACCTTCATATGTCAGATAAACTGCGAGGATATCGCTGCCTTTGACAAGGAAAATATCCTGCCGCACGAAGGGATGCTCTATTTCTTCGGTGCAATCGACGAGTATCTTGGTTACGGTTCTCCGACACATAACGGAATAGGCGAGTGGCCGAAAGGGGAGTTCGTAGTAAAGTATGCAAAGTCTGTGAATTTCGAGACCTTCCAAAGTTGCATATTGGTGGATGACGACGACCAGCCTCTTACAGAACCTGAGATGGAAATGGAGTTTTTCTCATGCGAGGATGATTCAATGACTTCCAGACTTCTGGGATACCCATCTCATGAAAAGGTAAGGGATGAATATCCAGGACAGATTTCTCTTCTTCATCTTGAAGAAAACGAAGAAACAGGGCTCCGCTTCTACAATCACGGAACCCTGGATACTGTAATGAAAGAATCTGACCTTAAATACGGTAACTGGAAGAAGATCAAGACATTCCTCCACTCTTTATAATCATTTTCTATATCTTCCTTCTGCCTTTCCGAAAGAGAAAGTGAGACCGAATGTAAGATTTGTATTCGCGCTGTCAATCGGCACGAATTGAGGAGTTACATTCATCAACGGAAGGAATGAGTCAAGTCCTGCATAAAGGTTAAAGCCAGGAAGATGAATATTCACAACTCCACCGACAGAACTTCCGAAATTAGAGATAGCATAACTTGCCGCAATACTGAAGAAATTGACAGGAGCAAGATTCGCGGAGAATCGTCCTTCTGTCCAAGAATAGATACCATCTATTCTCTGTGTACCGAGAAATCCGAAAGTCAGTCTATCATAGAAAGGCATCCTTGCTTCCACTCCTGCATGAATTGTAGCAGCAAGCATACTTGTCTTCTTGATCAGGTCTCCGGTCTTTTCCAATTTGAGCATATTCAAAAGTTCATCGCCAAGAGTAGACAACTGATCCTCAAGAGCAAGATCATTTTCCATACTTATGGTTCCGAATCCATCAAAAGACCATCTTCCTCCAGGCATTATTGCTGTAGTGGTAGAATTCCATCCTATGAATCCTAGATCAAGTACAGAAACCGAGGCTGTAAAATAATCAAGAAAATCAAATGATGCACCAAGATCCAAAGCAGCACCAATACTAGGTTTGGATAAGTATTCACTTAACTCGATTTCTTTTGTTTCACCGTCTGAATCAAAGGAGACCGGAGCAGATATAGAGGCTTCGCCATGTGCTGTCGCTGCCCATTCCTCTCCACTCATCTTAAGATTAAGGTCGTCAATAAGAACGTCTGCCCGTGCAATACCCATAAGAATCTTTATTCTTGCACCGACTCTGATCCAATCTGCTATAGGTCGGGAATACCCATAGGCGAACTCCACTCTAGCATTTGTCCTTATTCCAGTCCTTGATATATCCCATGAAGTGGCACCGTTCGATGAACCGGTCTTCATGAATGCATATAAATCCTTTGGAACGACAGAACCTCCATCTGCTTTCACTGAAAGATCAATGGTATGGAACGACCTTCCTGTCCGGAAACCAGTGGCAAAGATACTCTCATTTATGCTGAAATTCATTCTGTTCCTGTCACGCAACTTGTCAAGGAACTGTTCATCCGAAATGGCATTGTTCATGAAGGTGGTCATCTTTCCGTCTCCTATAGGGTAAAGAAAAGTAGAAAGAGCCAGATTAGACTCAATGCCGACTCCCACATTTCCGATCATAGGCATTGCAAAGAAACCTCTTTCTGGAGCCATAGCAGGATTCATCTTATAATTATAGGTGTACCCGTCAAGAAAGTATGCCGTACGGAGATTCTGCTGGCCGTATACTGCAACTGAAGACAAAAGAGCGACTGCTGCAATTGATATAATATTGATAATACGTTTCATAGGTCTACTCATTTTCAATTTCAGTAAATGTTATTCCCTTAGGCAAGGTAATGACAAGGTTCTTTATGGCAAATCCCTGATTCTCATTCAGGGTAACTCCTGCCGTTTCTGCAGATGATGATGCCTTCATTGTCAGACGCAGACCGTCAAACGATATGGAACCTCCTTTACTCTTTATTGATAGGGAGATATCAGTCGTGGCAGGAGATTTATGCGATCCGGCAGGAATAGTTTTATTGACAATGGCATCAATATCGTTTCTTACTTTACCTGACTGGTCCAAAGCCTCTGCCATGACCGTAAATTCCAGAGGAACAGAATTCTCTATCTTAAGGCTTGCTTCAACAGAAGGAACTCCGACAGCAAGATCAACACCGAGATCCTCTATATCCTGACTGAAGGAAAGTACCAAGTCCTTGTCAAATGCAAAAGGGGCACATACTTCGTAGCCTATAGATGCTTTATATTGAGTTCCTGCATATATCTCGACATAGTCCGTATCTGTAGAAGTAAAGGTTATATCGTCAATGCTGACTGTCTTAGGAAGCATGCTGATCATATCTCCGATTTCAGAGACGACAATATTGGTGACTCCTGCCTCTTCCGGATAACCTCTTCTGGATATCACATACCGGGAGGTAGATTCTGCCGGAATATTGATGGCTGGATCATCACCTAGAGAGAAAGAGACTTCTCGAGTATCATTTTTACCCGTAAGACCTGCCTTTACATTGAATGAAAAAGGAGAAGCATTGTCAAAATCTAATCTGAATGCAGGATTGTAGAGGTCAAGGCATACATTTGTTCCACTTATGAAGTCTGGAATATCTCCAATGTCGATGGTAGTACCTTCGATCTTTTCATCCAAGGCAAGTTTTACTTCCGCAGATAAAACATCCAGATCTACGATATCCGCCTTTATGTTTATGGCAATTTCATCTGGAATCACATCATAATCGGAAGGGGAGAGATAGAAGTCGCCTGATACTTTGACGCTTTCGTTCAAAACCAGAGTACCGTCTACAATTGCAGATGACGGTATATTTATCCTGTCCAGTTGCAAATCGCAAACAAGAGGGGAGGACGAGGAAATCCATATATCCTCTTTTAAAATCAGTTTATGATTATCAACAAGTTCAAACCGAGTATCGGAATAATTCGACTGCAAAAGATGAAGGTAATCAGGAAAATCAAGTACAAAGCCCTCCTTTAGATGGAAAGAACCGGCTTCTGCGGAAAAATTAAAACGGATAGAAGCATTGAGACCTACAGACTTAAGGCCTGTTATTTGAACCGGTAGTTCCGAAGATATCTCAATATCCATATCAGCCGCTATCTCTTTGCCGGCAATCTTACTATAAACGATATCATCTTTAATGATATCAGGAGTTTTTCCAGCCGCAAGACCTGTAGGAAAGATTATTTCAATAGGTTCTGTATGAATACCCTCTGCAGGAAAGACAGAAAAAGATGGAATCTCTACATCTACAGAAATCTCATCACCACCAAACGAGAAGATATAATCTCCGTCCTCGTTCTTACTGATCATAGATTCTGCATCTTCCAAAGTCAGGATATCTCCTATGGAAATCTTCTCAACATCTCCAAAAGGCAGAGAAACATTCTTAAGAATCGTCATCTCTATATCCAGTTCTTTTGACAGATCATAATCTTCATTGACACATGCAGATAAGGCAAGCATTCCCAATACTACAATAATACAGGAATGCCATCTGGATTTTAACAGCATTTTCATAAGGATAAATTTTAATACCACAAATTTATAAAATATATCTGCATAATAACTAACTTAAATACATTATCTGAGGTATGAATCTTTTTGTCCCTAAAGTTTGAATAATCTTGTATTTCACTTCCGAAAAACTTTATTTCTCGTGGAATAATTTGAATTTAATTCAACAGACAGATACCTGCGAAAAGCAGTGCGAAAATCAGCAGATTTATTGCAGTTCTGCCTAAAAGCGGATTTATTGCTGCTCCTGCGGATTGCCTAAGGCACAACCAAGTCTTTACATGCAGAGCGAGATAAAGTAGAGGAATAGCCAAAGCCCATACAGGAAACACAAGCCAAACAGGTATCATGACGGCCATGCCTATAAAACCAGCCAGCAGATAGACAGTACTCATGAATTTTCGACCGAAAATAACGACTGTTGTGCGTTTGCCGACTGCCGCATCATCGTCCATATCCCTGTAGTTATTGACCACCAGTACGTTAGCAGCAAGAAGTCCAACAGTTACGGATGTCTCTAAAACAAGATTTACAGACTCCCATGACGATGTCTGAAGATACCAGGTAAGTACGACAGGCACAATGCCGAAGAAAATTATCACGGAGATATCACCCAATCCATGATGTGACAGAGGATATGGCCCTGTACTATAGGCGAGAGCAAAGCACATTATCAGAATTCCGGCGATGATGAGCCACCATGGACCGTAAATCAGCATTGCGCATCCGACGACAGCAGCAATTCCCAATGTTATGAATGTCGCTGTTTTCATCGCCTTTGGAGTGATTTCACCTTCTGTCACGCCTCTGCGGAATCCGGCACGTCCTTTCTTGTCGATCCCGTTCTTGAAATCATAATACTCATTACCGAAATTGGCTGCAATCTGAGCAAGGATTGCAAATATGAGACACAACAGAGCCGGAATAGCATTGAAGGAATCTGTCAGAATGGCACAGTCTGTTCCGGCAATCACTCCCGCAACGCTTACAGGAAGCGTTCTGAGCCTCATGGCTTCTATCCAGTGTCTTATCATAGCACCACCTTTTTTCCTACATACATGCGGCAGATTCCTAAGGTCATCGGAGTATGTTCAACGACTGCGAAGCCTGCGGACTTCATCATTTCCATGAACTTATCCGGTGCTGGGAAACGCAGGACTGATGCAGGCAGGTATTCATATGCACTGCGGTTTCCTGATACGAGACCGCCTATTGCAGGAAGAATCTTCAGGAAATACAACTTGTAACACCAACGTATGAAGGCATTGGAAGGGACTGACAATTCAAGAATCACAAGTTTTCCACCAGGAACCAGTACCCTGAACATCTCACTGAGACCAACCTCAAGATGTTCGAAATTACGCACTCCGAATCCTACGGATATACGGTCGAACGTGTCATCCGGGTAGGGCAGTGCTTCACAATCTGCTACCGATAATTCTGCAGAGAGACCAGCTTTCTGTATCTTCTCCCTGCCTATGGCCATCATTCCTTCCGATATATCCACTCCTGTTACTTTGCTTCCCGGGGCAACCTTCTGGGAGATCTCGATTGTAAAGTCCGCGGTTCCGCAAGCCACATCAAGCACTTTCATCGGCTTCTTCTTATCCACAATTTCACAGACAGCCTTCTTCCTCCATCCCTTGTCGATATTGAGGGAAAGGATATGATTAAGTTTGTCGTATTCAGGAGCAATATTGTCAAACAGTTTACGGATTCCTTCTTTCTTTGCCATATCTATTTGTGTTTTCTTCTGATAAAATATACATATGTAAGCAGAATCACATTCATCAGCAAGGCGTAACAGATAGCCG
>JAZRGY010000015.1:0-6403 GCA_045644485.1 Candidatus Cryptobacteroides sp.
TGTTTGAGAAGGAATTTATCCGGTGGAATGCATTTTCCAGATCTGCTTCTGCCGCGGGAGCATCGAAATCTCCCATGTTTGCGGTGACATACAGGTTGTATCTTCCTCCTGGCAGTTCCATTTCCAGATTGTCAGAAGATGTGCAGGTCTGAATATCAGCCAGCATTCCGTCTTCCGCCCTGTAGGCCATTATGCATATTGTCTGTATAAGATTTTCGTCTGGTGATATGGAACTTCTTGTGCCTCCGTTTTCAGTCAGGCGTAATTTCAATCTGGATGGTTCTGAAGTTTCCGGTACAGGTTCCGGATTGTCAATGGCGACGGGGTCGCAGGAGGAGAACAGGACGGAACAGGCCGCCAAGAGCACTAAAACTGATGATTTTGTCTTTTTCATGTCAATTTATTTTTACTTCAAAAGTATGGTCCATGATCGGAATCATCATTGAATCATAAAAAAGATTCTGCAGTTTTTTCTTTTTTTTAGTCTGGTTAGCGATGATAAAATTTATTTTATATGGCAAAGATTTATTTTATTGCCATATAAAAATACAGACATCCGTCACGCTCAAGTGTGACGGATGTCTGTTATTGTAGTACGATAGGGTATTACTGCTCCTCTACGTCGTTGTTATCGTTGTTTCCCTGGAAAGGACCCTGAGCACCTGGCTGAGGACCAGCCTGTGCTGCCTTTGCCATGTCTTCTGAAGCCGCATGCCATGCTGCCTCGAGTTCAGAATTATATCTGTCGATGTCTGCCAGGTTCTTAGCCTCTACAGCACCCTTGAGAGAGTTCATGGCATTCTCGATTGCAGATTTCTTTTCTGCAGGAATCTTGTCGCCATACTCCTTGAGGTTCTTCTCAGTCTGGAAGCACATTGCGTCAGCATTGTTGATCTTGTCGATGCGCTCCTTCTCTGCCTGGTCAGCAGCCTCGTTTGCCTTAGCCTCATCCCTCATTCTCTGGATCTCAGCCTCTGAGAGTCCTGATAAAGCCTCGATACGGATGTTCTGCTCCTTGCCTGTGGCCTTGTCTCTTGCAGATACATTGAGGATACCGTTGGCGTCGATGTCGAATGTTACCTCGATCTGAGGTACACCTCTTGGTGCCGGTGCGATTCCGTCAAGGATGAAGTTACCGATGAGTTTGTTGTCTTTAGCCATCGGACGCTCACCCTGGAGTACGTGTACGTCCACTGCAGGCTGGTTGTCAGCGGCTGTAGAGAATACCTGTGACTTCTTTGTAGGGATCGTTGTGTTGGCTTCGATGAGTTTTGTCATCACTCCACCGAGAGTCTCGATACCAAGTGAAAGAGGAGTTACGTCGAGAAGAAGTACATCCTTCACATCTCCTGCGAGCACACCACCCTGGATTGCTGCACCCATTGCTACAACCTCGTCAGGGTTCACGCTCTTGTTAGGAGCCTTGCCGAAGAACTTCTCGACAACTGCCTGGATTGCAGGAATACGTGTCGATCCACCTACGAGAAGGATCTCATTGATGTCAGATGCGCTGATGCCTGCATCCTGAAGTGCCTTGCGGCATGGTTCTATTGTCCTCTGGATGAGACTGTCTGCAAGCATCTCGAACTTTGCTCTTGTAAGAGTCTTGACGAGGTGTCTTGGAACTCCGTCTACCGGCATGATGTAAGGAAGGTTGATTTCTGTCGAAGTCTGGCTTGAGAGTTCGATCTTAGCCTTCTCGGCAGCCTCCTTAAGTCTCTGAAGAGCCATAGGGTCCTTCTTGAGGTCAATTCCACCATTCTCTGCTGCGAACTCGGAAGCGAGCCAATCGATGATCACCTGGTCGAAGTCATCTCCACCGAGATGGGTGTCACCGTTTGTCGAAAGAACCTCGAATACTCCGTCGCCAAGTTCCATGATGGAGATGTCGAATGTACCGCCACCAAGGTCATAGACTGCCACCTTCATATCCTTGTTCATCTTGTCAAGACCATATGCAAGTGCAGCCGCTGTTGGCTCGTTGATGATACGCTTTACTTCGAGACCAGCAATCTTACCTGCCTCTTTTGTTGCCTGACGCTGAGAATCTGAGAAGTATGCAGGTACTGTGATGACAGCCTCTGTAACTTCCTGTCCAAGGTATTCTTCTGCTGTCTTCTTCATCTTCTGGAGAATCATTGCAGAAATCTCCTGTGGAGAATAGAGACGTCCGTCGATGTCAACGCGAGGAGTGTCGTTATCTCCCTTGACTACCTTATAAGGTACACGTGCGATGTCACCTGATACCTGGCTGAACTTCTCTCCCATGAATCTCTTGATCGAGAAGATTGTCTTGTTAGGATTGGTGATAGCCTGACGCTTTGCCGGGCTACCTATCTTTCTTTCACCGCCTTCAGTGAATGCTACCACAGAAGGGGTTGTTCTCTGTCCCTCATTGTTGATGATGACGGTAGGTTCGTTACCTTCCATCACTGCTACACATGAGTTTGTAGTTCCAAGGTCAATACCAATGATTTTTCCCATAATATTTATCTTTTATTTAATTTATATTCAAGTTTGCCCTGATATTAACCAATCCTGTGCCAAGTCCGGATAGGTTAAAATATATGTCAAAATGTCAGGTTTTTCGTGACAATCAATATTTCATAATGACATATTTGCTATTTTTGCGCCATGATTTACAGAGTACTGCCACGCGAGGAATTCGAGGACCTCGCATCCAGAATATTATATGAGGACAATCACCTTCTGGTCGTGAACAAGAAGGTCGGTGAGATAGTTCAGGGGGACAAGACCTCTGATGAGCCCCTTACGGAAACATATAAGGCTTTCATCGCCCAGCGCGATGAAAAGCCGGGACAGGTATTCATGGGACTGCCTCACCGTCTTGACCGTCCGGTCAGCGGCATTGTAGTGCTGGCAAAGACATCCAAGGCTCTTGAACGTCTCAATGCCATGTTCCGTGATTCTGATGTGCATAAGTTCTATTGGGCATTGGTATGCGGGGCTCCTGAACCTTCGGAAGGACATCTTGAGGATATGATGTGGCGTAATGAGAAGCAGAACAAGTCCTATATATGTCGCCCGGGTGCAGCACGAAAGGATGCAAAACTTGCGAGACTTAATTACAGGCAGATCGGGAAGACTGACCGTTACTGGCTTGTAGAGGTGGAACTTCTTACAGGACGTCACCACCAGATACGTTGCCAACTTTCCAACTTGGGCTGTCCTATAAAAGGAGATCTGAAATACGGGGCCCCTCGCTCCAATCCGGATGGGGGAATTTCTCTCCATGCCCGTCGCATCACTTTTATCCATCCAGTGAAGAAAGAGGAGATGACAGTAGAGGCTCCGGTGCCTGTGACATGGAAAGGAATATAAAAAAGTTGAGCAGCATGAAGTGCTGCTCAACTTTTTTATTCAAATATGTAATTAAGGACATATGCCAGTCGGTATCCTCCGTGGAGGAGTTGTTCCTCAAGCATTGGTGAGAAGTCATATACGAACTGGTACGAAAGATTAGGATTTTCTTGTTCAAGGTTCTCTACATATTCATATATGGAGGCAGCATTCTCGACTGTATCGGCAAACCACTCCTTATATGAACCGCTCATTACATTCTTCTTGTATTCCTTGCTGGTCCTGTCCAGATTTTCTACCCATTCGCTGTAACTCCAGTTTCTTGCAGAAGCCACAATCTTACTGTCCCATACCGAGTGCAGATTGGTATTCTGTCCGAACCACTTTACCTTCATTCCGTTTCCTCCACGATCTGAAAGGCGTCCGGCATGCATCGGGCAGTGGAGGTCACCTACCATATGGACGATCATCTTAAGGTAGTCGACTTTCATGCTGTCTGTAAGTTCTGCATAATTTTCCTTCATCTGTCTTGTAAGCATCTCAAGACCGTTCACGACATCTCCATCCTTGTTCTTTTCCATTGTCTCGTATGTGTGACCTTTGTCCACATTGGCATAGTGCCATGTCTTTGTCTTGTCATACCCGTTTTCCCAATAAGGGGAATTCTGGATGTTGTCCATCCATGATGAGTAATATACGATGGACTTGCCGTCCAGAAGTTTGCTGATCTTTTTCTTTGCCTTGTGACTAAGGTGTTTTTCTGCGATTGCCGCTACTACATCATGCCCTGTAGGACCCCATGCTGAGGCGGTGAGGTTCATGATCATGGAGATGATGATCAGGATAGTTATTCTTTTCATTCTTTTCTGTATTTGTCAAATTATTACAAATTTACTAAATTTTTTCTGATCTGTATCTTATATGGAAACTAGTATTATCTTTGCAACTTTATTTAAACTAGGTAGTTATAACTAAAGATTAATTTTTATGGAAATCAACAACATTGGAAACAACGCTGGCGTTATCTGGAACGTCCTCAATGCAAACGGTAAGATGACTGAGACTAAACTCAAGAAGGAAAGTGGCCTTGCAAGTGCAGACTTCTATACTGCACTCGGATGGCTTGCACGCGAGGGCAAACTCAATGTAGTCGTAGAGACACGCTGCGGAAAAGATTGCGAGTACATCACTCTCTAATTTTGATATCTGTAGCATAGCGGTGGTTGAATAGTCATGCCATGACTATTCAACCACCGCTTCTTTATTCTTCATATACTATCTTCTCTCAGTTCCGTCTTTAGGCAGGTCGCTGAAAGTAGGAGTTGCTACTGCTGCCGGAAGATATGTCGACGGATATCCGAAGACTGTGAAGTCAATGACTCCTCTTGGAAGACCTTCTGGCCATGAGGTGATGGTTATTTTCACAAAGCGGCATTCCACCGGTTCGAACTCCTCAAAAATGGTGTTTCTTGAAACCGTGTTATCTGTCCTGTCCAGGACTGTCGTAAAGTTTTCTCCGTCCATGGAAACATCAAGTCTGTATTTGTATACCTGATCGCCGTAACTTCTTCCGAAACCTCTGCCTCCTCCCTGTTTTGACAAGCCGCCGAACATTATGCGCATGGCATCGACTGTAAACAACTGGACCACATCAAAGCGTGTGGCAGGAGAGAGTTCTATCATCAGAGAAGGCTCCTTGTCATCTTCCTCAGGCATCCATATTGTGCCGCTGAAATCATCTACAGCGTATGATCCGAAGAAACCGAACTGCTCGGATGAAACCTTTGAAAGAGCATTCATAGCGCGCATCTTATTTATGGTTACAGGTACTGATTTCGGTTTGTCCTTCTCCTTTACTGCAAGTGGAGCAGGCTGTGGTGTATCTGTGACATCTATGGACATGAACCCTTCATCATCGAATACGACCCTGTCCATACCGATACGTCGGCCTCCAGGAGGATTTGAAAGAACTATAGTATAGAACTGCCACCACTCATCATCCGGGCCCTTTACGATGGAACCATGTGCAGTTCCGGTAACCAGACCTTCTGTTTTCTGGAGCAGAGGATTGTTAGGGGCATAGACATATGGTCCGAGTGGAGATGTTGCTGTGTAGTAACCTTCTGCATAAGTTTTCCACTGAGTTCCTGATGCAGAGTACTCGAGGTAGTAGATGCCGTTTCTCTTGATGACCCATGGGCCCTCAATCCATGCTACTCCGGGATATTCGTTCATCTCCCCATAGCGTTCCCATTTGTGCATCGGGTTGAATCCGAACAGATGTACAGGTTTACCCATGAACTCGCAGAGATTGTCCGGGTTCAACTTGACTCCGTATATTCCGCTGATTCCGCGGCCTGGCCAGAAAAGGTATGGCTGATTATCATCGTCTACATATATATGTGTGTCAAATGCACCGTTCCAGCCTTCAGAGATTTCCCCGGTATTGGTCCAGTCTCCAAGCAGTGTATATGGGCCCAGCGGATGATCCGCGACATACAATGGACAATCATTGCCGGACATATAGAACCTTCCGTTGTATTCTGCTACATCAGGAGCGACAGGGATACGGCTTACGTGTTCTACGTGTTCATACTTCCAGTTGACCAGATCGGAAGATACCCATGCTCCTCCTCCTGTGCAGTACATGTAGTATTTATCCTGGTACTCGAGGACCGTGACATCTCCCGAAGCGTTTCCTGAGGGGCCTATTTCCATAGGTAGAGGATTGCAATACTGCCTCTGAAGTTGCTGTGCATTTGCGCTGACCGAAGAAATCAGTGCGAGACTTGCTACGATTGAAAATAATTTCTTCATAATTTTCCTGTTTAAATATATGCAGAATAGTTCCACGTCTTCAAAGTTAAGATATTACAATGAAAAATCCCACACTGTCGAAACAATGTGGGATCTAAAATATATGATCGTTAGATTACTTACCAGCCTTGATAGCAGCCTGAGCAGCAGCGAGGCGTGCGATAGGAACTCGGAATGGAGAGCATGATACATAGTTGAGACCTGTCTTGAAGCAGAACTCTACTGATGCAGGATCACCACCGTGCTCACCGCAGATACCGCACTT
>JAZRGY010000016.1:0-2869 GCA_045644485.1 Candidatus Cryptobacteroides sp.
CGGTCTGACTTCAACACCCGTCTTGCACGCAATCGTGCCGCCAGCATGAAGGCTCTCATTCTCGACATATTACCTCCTGAAGTAGGGAATGGAATACACATAAACATCAGATCTCTTGAAGAGGACTGGCAAGCCTTGACGCAGGTGCTCCTGTCCCACCCTGAGTTTCCGCAAAGAGAGCAGATGCTATCAATTCTTACCAGTAACTATTCTCCTGAAGATCAGGAACAAGCGCTCAGAAAGTGCACCGAGGGATGGAACCATCTTGTCGAGAATCATATCTACATACTTCGTAATGCTTCGGTTGAATTTACAGTCTTCGGGATGAAGGATGAGTATACTATTCCGAAGTCTTTGGAGGAGAATATCCCCATTGCTGAACCACAACCAAAGGTAGCAGAGGAACCGTCTGACTCTATCGCAGTAATGCCGGTCGCTGTTGATGAACCGATCGTTGTCAGTGACCTCCAGCCTCGTTACCTGTATCTTAAGACCAATACACTCGGACTGGGTCTGGCGATATCAAACATTTCAGCAGAAATTGATCTTGCAAAACATTGGTCCATTTCTGTTCCGGTGTACTATTCTGCATTGAACTATTTTACTTCGACGATTAAATTCAGAACACTTGCAGTACAACCGGAAATCAGATTCTGGATCAAAGAGTCTAATACCGGATTCTTCTTTGGTCCGCACTTCGGTGCTGCATCATATAATATTGCTGTTGATGGAGATAAAAGGTATCAGGACCACAATGGTACCAGCCCTGCTTTAGGCGGTGGTATCAGTGCGGGTTATAGGATGCCTGTTTCCAAGTCTGACAGATGGCATGTGGAGTTTGCAATCGGAGCAGGTGCCTACGCTCTAAAATATGACACTTTCTATAACGTAAATAACGGAAAACTTATTGATACTCAAACAAAAACGTACTGGGGTATCGATAATGCGGCCATAAACATAGCGTATCGTTTCGGACTAAATAAACGCAACAGATGAAAAAGACAATACAATATATCATAGCATGTGTATTGTTGCTGTTGCCGTTCTCCGGTTGTGACGTACACGAATTTCCAGAGGAAAGACATGAAAAAGTACCTTTCCTCCTGCATCTTGATTTCAGTGATGAGATGCCGCTATACAAGGAGATAGAATACTCCAGAAACGGCGAAACAAGGACTAAGGGATCTGCAGGAGGTCATGATATCCGTTACATTATCAGTGCGTATAGGGCTGACAACAGGCGAGACGACAGCCGAGTGGCAGACACGACTTTTGTATTTACCAGTTCAGATATCAGCAATCTGGATTATACTGCTTCTCTTGAACTTCGTGAGGGTACATATTCATTCATCGTTTGGGCTGATTATGTGGATTCCGGAAGTTCAAGCGACAAATATTACGACACCCGCGATTTTTCCGAGATAATCCTTTCCGACCCTGATAATCATAGCGGCAGTAATGACTATCGAGATGCATTCAGAGGATACGCTACCGCGAATATAATGAACCCGGCTTACTATAGCGGTGACTCGATTGATTCGATTGATAATCAAGCGCGAGTGGAGATGAGACGGCCAATGGGTAAGTTTAAGTTCATTTCTACTGATGTAGAGATATTCCTTACCCGCGTGGCAATGATGATGAAGGAGCAGGGCGTATTATTTAGTTCCGATATCGAACCTGACACCAAAACATATTACAAAAAACTGTTGCAGAGCATCAATTTCGGAGAGTACTATGTCGTCTTCAGATACAATATATTCATGCCATGTTCATACAATATCTTCACAGACAAGCCAGCAGACTCATGGACAGGCATGTCGTTTAAGAGCCCTATACATATTGAAGAAGATTTAGAGATGAGCCTGGGGTACGACTACATTTTCGTGAACGGTTCTGAAACGACCCTCAGCATCTCTCTTGAGGTATATAACCAGAAAGGTGAACTGATATCATCCTCTAACGCGATCAACGTCCCGATTGTCCGAAGCAAACTCACTCTTGTCAAAGGAGAGTTCTTGACCACAAAAGCCAATGGAGGTGTCAGTATCAACCCTAGTTTCGATGGAGACGACTACAATATAGAAATACTATAACAATATTATAAACTATTCCAGATCCAGTCATTATGAAAAAGATTTTTCTAGGATTGTCAGCATTCACAATGTTGTTTGCGACATCATGCGTAAAGGATTTAGCAGATCCTCAGGCAGATGGTGAGTCTACCGTTGTCACCTTCAACGTGGGCACACCTGAGATTGCTACACGTACCTACAGCGACGGTATGACTGCAACTGTACTTCAGTATGCGGTTTATGACGCTGAGGGCAAAATTCTCAATGACCTTACCAAGGACGATGAGACAATCAACGGCTCAACAACTGTAAAACTTCAACTTACAACAGGAGACACTTATTCTGTGATCTTCTGGGCTGCAGCGCCAAATGCTCCTTACGATGTTGACTTCGGAGCCAAAACTATGACTGTAGATTATGACGCTGCTCTCAGCAACGACGAGGCTCGCGATGCATTCTATGCCTACAAGGAATTCACTGTAACAGGTGCTCAGACTGAAACTATCGAACTAAAGCGTCCTTTCGCACAACTCAATATCGGTACTGCTGACTATGCTGCTTCTACAAGCGCAGGTTACACTCCAACTCAGTCGGCTGTGACAGTTAAGAACATCTTCAAGACACTTGACCTCGTTAAAGGAGAAGTTTCTGAGCCTGTGGAGGTTGCTTTTGCAGCGGCTGA
The DNA here is from genome assembly GCA_045644485.1 of Candidatus Cryptobacteroides sp. Lineage (GTDB taxonomy): Bacteria > Bacteroidota > Bacteroidia > Bacteroidales > UBA932 > Cryptobacteroides. The sequence continues at coordinate 2,758 of JAZRGY010000016.1, forward strand.
CATCAAGAAGGATGAGACTTTCCCAGTTGCAGGCAACGAGTACCTCGCAATGAACTACCTTCTGGTTGATACCGAAAAGGAAGTCGTTGACGTAGAGTTCACATACACAGAC
>JAZRGY010000017.1:0-50588 GCA_045644485.1 Candidatus Cryptobacteroides sp.
AGCAGATCGCTGCAAACTGGCGTCTCGGATGTCAGGTCAAGATCAAGGAAGACATGTCAATCGAGGTACCTGCTTCAGCACTCAGCGTGAAGAAGTGGGAGTGCGAGGTGGTTTCTAACCACAACGTAGCTACCTTCATCAAGGAGTTCGTGGTGAAGCTTCCAGAGGGAGAGCACCTCAACTTCCAGTCAGGTGGATATATCCAGATCGACGTACCTGCTGTAACAGTTGACTATAAGGACATCGACGTAGATCCTCAGTATCAGGAGGATTGGGAGAAGATGGGTCTCAGAACTCTCAAGATGGTGAACCCTACTCCTACAGTACGTGCTTACTCTATGGCCTGCTACCCTGCTGAGGGTGACATCATCAAGCTCAACGTACGTATCGCAACTCCTCCATTTGACAGGGCTGCAGGTAAGTGGGTTGATGTAAATCCTGGTATCTGTTCTTCATACATCTACTCTCTCAAGCCAGGCGACAAGATCACAATCTCAGGACCTTACGGAGAGTTCTTCCTTCCAAAGGATCTCTCACCGGAGACAGAACTCATCTTCGTCGGCGGTGGTGCAGGTATGGCGCCTATGCGTAGCCACATCATGCATCTCTTCAAGACAGAGAAGACTTCAAGAAAGGTTAACTTCTTCTATGGTGCACGTGCCCTCAAGGAGGCATTCTACCTTGACGATTACCATCAGATCGAGAGGGATTTCCCTAACTTCAAGTTCAACCTTGCTCTTGACAGACCGGATCCGGAGGCTGATGCAGCAGGAGTACCATATGTTGCAGGTTTCGTACACAATGTAATGTTCGAGACTTATCTCAAGCAGCATGAGGCACCGGAAGATGCACTCTACCTCATGTGTGGACCTCCTATGATGGTCGGCGCGGTTGTAAACCTCCTCGACTCACTCGGAGTACCACCGGAAAACATCCTTTACGACAACTTCGGAGCGTAATCTCCTGTCAAATATGATAAAGAGGCTGGCAGATTTCCGCCAGCCTCTTTTTTAAGAATTCATGAAACACGCTTTTCTGATAATTGCTCATACGGAGCCGAAATTATTCATGACCCTGATATCAATGCTTGATCATCAGGATTGTGACATTTATATTCATGTCGACAGAAAGGCAGACATCAGGCTTTTCAAACATACAACAGCAAGATACTCAGAATTATATTTCCTAGATGACAGGATAGATGTCAGATGGGGGCATTATTCGCAGATTCAAACAGAATTGAAACTTTTTGAAGCCGCACATAAGAAAGGAATCTATTCATATTACCACCTTATGTCTGGTATAGATATGCCAATCAAGCCCATTGAACAGATTCTGAAATGGTTTGAAGAAAATAACGGGTACGAATATTTGGGAGGAAAGCCTGCGGGTAGGAAATACCATAAAAGAATGCATAGACGGTATTTCTTCATTTCACGTAAAAGAAATTATGCAACAACGCTGATACTCGCATTCCAGAAAATGTTAGGAATAAAATGGAATAGAAAGACAGAAGTATGGATGGGACACAATTGGGGAAGTTTTACACATGGATTCATCACCGAACTCTTGAAACACACAGATTGGATTGAGTCACATTTCAAGTACTCATTCTGCGGGGATGAACTATATAAACCGACTCTGATGCGTCATCTTGGAATCGAAGAAAGAGACCACGGCAGTCTAAGACATATCGACTGGAAAAGAGGCAATCCTTACACATTCGGCAATGATGATTTCGATGAACTTATGAATTCTGAAAAACTTTTTGCCAGAAAGTTTTCATCAAACCAGATGGAAGTAATATATCGTCTTCATAAAACAAAAGTTGACACATGGCTAGAATAAGCATAATCATACCTATTTATAATGCAGAGCCTTTCTTAGGAAAGTGTGTAGAAAGCGTACTTATGCAAAGCGTAAGTGATATTGAAGTCATTCTGGTAAATGATGGAAGCAACGATAACAGTCTGGAAATATGCAAAGAATTTGCCACTAAAGATTCCAGAGTAAAGGTCATTGACAAACCGAACGGAGGTGTCAGTGACGCCAGAAATCATGGAATTGAATGTGCTTCGGGGAATTATCTTATGTTCGTGGATTCTGATGACTGGCTGTCAGTCGACGCGCTTAAGCAATTCACACCTTATATGGACAGATACGACATAATACGAGGTTCAGCCATTGCTTTATATCCGGGCAAATCACGCCGATATAAACTAGGACACTTCGCTGACACAGAAGCCATCATAAGAGCAATCATATCCCGAAAAACCATTGTCGCCTGTTGGGGAGTCCTGTTCCGCAGAGAACTCTTTATCTCAAACAATATCAGATTTGATACGAACCTCAACATAGGAGAAGATTGGCTTGTAACTGCTCAAGCGACAAAGGCATGTACAAACATCAAGATGCTTCCTGATGTCTATTGCTATAACTACAATAAAGAAAGCATCAATAGTTGTACACTTACAATGAGCAGCGAAAAGATTATGAAACAGTTCGAAGCAATGGACAAGATACGGTCCATATTTCCTACCGGGTATGATTCAGAATTCAGTTTTACCAAATGTCTTTTCATGCAGGAATTGATAGACAAATGTGGTCTGACCGAAGCAGTACATAAACTAAATCATGCCGGATATGAATTGAGGCTCCGCGACATATTAAAAATATGGATTTGTAATATCAGTATCAGAAAAAAAATCTTACTCTCACGCCTGTGGTTACGGATGCAAGCCTGATTTAAACAAAAAAACATAGATCTTTATAAGGACCTGCATAGGCAAGGCAGTGCGATACCTGCGGCTAATGCGGGTTTTCCTTATATCCTCTGCAAGATACGGATATTTCTCAAAGAAGTCATACCCATGCATGATACTATGCTGACCTGCACGCATGAGAATGCTTCCAGCAACTTTTTCAATCGGACTGCCTGCAAGATTGTCCCTGTAATGCTCATATAGGTCCAGAAGATTTGTCGTCGAGGCAATATGACGTTTCAACCTGTCCTGCGCACAGAACGAATCCGGATTATCCTTTCTGTAATGGTACAGGGCCTCAGGAAGATGGGCAAGACTCTTAGCGTAGAATATGATCTGCGACATAAGATATATATCCTCATGCATTCCAAGTTTAGGGAAATATATCCGGTTATCCGTATACAACGACTTCTTGAAACACTTGGTCACTGTATAGCCGTGCGATTTGTAATTGAAGATATTTATGATGAAATCATCTTTCTGCGCCGCAGTATAGTCCCGTTCCCTCTTGTAACTCACCTTGTGGCCATACTCTTTTATCAGATCAAAATATACGATATCCGCTCCTGTCTCATCTACCTTTGCCATGACTTTCTCAACGGCATCAGGCTCGAGCCAGTCATCTGAATCGGCAAAAAGGATATACTCCCCTTCCGCACATTCAAGGCCGGCCTTACGAGCCGAAGGTAATCCTCCGTTTTCCTTGTTCACGATAAGTATTCTTGACTTGAGACTGGAGAATCTCTCCTGAATCAATTCGTCAAGTATCTCCATGGAACGGTCCTTCGTACCGTCGTTCACAAAGATGAACTGGATATCACCATAAGTCTGCCCGAGAGCAGACTCAGCAAATTGCCTGATATATTTTTCTACACCATAGACAGGGACTATGAGAGAAATCCTGTAAACACTCATTATAATTCAAATCTTGATTTGCAAGGAAAGGCTGTTTCAAATGCATCAAGTATGGCGCCTCGCAAGGATTCATACCTTTTCTCACTCAGATGCACGTCATTTATACATACCAGGCTTCTGGTAGCTGCAAGAAGAAAATCCTTCAGTTCACGTGCTGAGGCGACCGACACCGAGAAGTGTTTGTTGGAGATCTTCTTATGAATGACCATTCCCTTATAATTCATATAATCAAGGAAAAGATACTGATTAAGATTATCAGCAGTACGTGTCCTGCATGCAGAAGTCTTGCGTACTTCTGTCTCAACCTTAGCATAAAGTTCATCACATTCGCTCTTGAGCATAGGTGAACAGATGTGCTGAGGACGGGTAAAGAACACTGACGGCTTCATTCCCAAAGTCTTTCTGGCCAGAGCATCTGAATTCCGGCAGATCTTCTTGTACATATTAGTGGAAAGAAGATGCCTGTAATAACCGATGACAGGTCTTCCTTCACAGAAGAAATCTTCCTGTCTGCATTCTCCTACCGGAAACATATCGTCGTTGAAATAAAGGAACTGCTCATCAAGGCCGGGAATCCTATGCAGATGCATCTCTATAGGATTACAGTTGAATGTAGGGAGGAACTCTTCAGGAATGATATCCTTATGAAGAACTATCTTGAGATTATCCGTATCAGCCCATTGAGGAACCTGAGACGGATGAGAGACTACAAGGTAGACATTACGTATGAATGGCATATACTTCTCTATTCCTCTCATCAGATATTTCAATGTACCCCAATCCCTGAAACGCTTCTGCATGACAGGCACATTGGTATGTTTCTCGTAATCAGCCTTCCAGACAACATCGTTACCGTCTACATATGTAATAACTATATCCATAAAGTCTATTCTTTTCCAAAAATCTCTTCCTCAAAAGGGAATTTCACTCATTACCTATATTGTTTTTAATTCTTATCACCAACCAGGCTATCAAACAGTACCCTCCATTTCTCCGCAATGAGTTCAGGAACATATTGCAGACGTTTACGGACAGAATTCTGCCTTATCTTCAAAAGAGCAACCTCATCCATCGAGGCGATCTTCAACAGTACCTCAGCATATGCATCCTCATCAAACGGAGGAACAATAAAACCACATTCCCCCTCAGGAGAAAGTATCTCCCTCACACCGGAAGTACAACCGAATGCAACACCTATACATCCATGAGCCTGTGCTTCACTCATAGTCAGGGGCCATCCTTCCGTTTCAGATGTCAGAGCGACAACCGAAGCACGCCTGTAATAATCCTTGACATCGCTCCTGTGTCCTTCAAATGAAACACGTTCCAAAGAGAGTTCTTCAGACATGAACTGCAGGGATTTACGAGCAGGACCATCACCAACAAGAACAAGCCTCCACTCGGGCAACTGGTCCTGTATCTTCGACCAAATCCTCAACAGACGGTCTATCCTCTTAGACCAATTCTCAAACCGGCCACAGAAAAGTATCATCTTCTCCTTTTCAAAATTCATATCCTTCACAGGATATTCAGGATTCTCTATAGCATGGATATGAGCAGACATACCAAGCCCAAGAACCTCTGAAACTTCTTTCTTATATGACTCACAAAGAACCGTATATGCGTCACTGTTCACATAATCATTCATTGTCCTCTCCATGGCCATCTTCATGGCGAGAGAACCATCTTCAAACCTCTTCTTATTATACAGAGTCCACATCATGCGACGAAGCAATCCTTTCTGTCTTCTGTGCAAAATAGCATGACGCTGCCAGAACGGTTCACCATGACAAGCAACGACACTTTTGCAGCCTGTCCTTCTACGGATCCCATCTATACCAGGCAGCGACTTCGTAACCTGCACCAGGATATCTATCTTATCCTGGACAATCAGTCCTTCAACTTCACGGGAACGTCTTGCCGGCATCGCCTGTGAGGAGATTTTCCTGACTTTCACAATATCAGGAATGTCACCCACCAACATACTTTCTGCAATTCTCGCAGTATAGACAAAAACCTCATACCCGCCGACCCCGTTAAGATAACGGGCGATATCGACTGTTATCCTCTCCGCACCTCCTGCAGGAAATTTTCCATGTATGAATGCTACACGTACCATCCTATGCCTCCAGAATTAGTCCTGATATCGCATTATTATCTTTCTGATGCTGTCAGAAACCCTTTTGGCAGAATCTGTAGCAGCCTCAAAAGTCTCCGCTATATTCTTATATTTCATAAGTTCTATAGGATCCGACTCATGAGTAAAGATATATCCGATATACTCGGCAAAGGTATCATCTGCAGCATGCTCAAGTTCGGTTATGCGCTCGCACTGGATAGCGATCTTCGCATAATTCTTCTTCAGATCACCGAAAAGAGGCATAAGTTTCTTCAAGGCATCTGCCGCAGCATTTATATACTGGGCAAGATCCACAATCTGCGGATCTATCCTTTTCGGCATATACAGAGGAATGGATTTCGCAGAATCATTGATATTGTCCAGAAACTCATCGATATTCATCGCAACTATCTGAATATCACTTCTTTTCATCTTCCTTGTCAGAACCTCATACAGTTGTTCATGAAACTCCGTCAACAGAGCATCTCCCTGAACTTCGCAGGCCTTTATCTCCTTCTCTTTTTTCCTCCACTGCACCGGATCCATAGTCTCGGTCATCTCGCAAAGAGTAGAGGACGCATGCAGAAGATATGTCGCCTGCTGAGCGAAAACCGGAAGATAATGAGGGTTCTGCGACCTGAACCTCCTGAAAAAATCGGACATTCCCATAATAATTTCGATTGATATCTTTCAAATATATAATCTTTTTGGCAAAAAAGCACAAAAAAGTGGTCTACATCCACACAAAAGGCATGATAAAATAAATTTTATTATGCTAAAATAAATTTTTGCAGATAAAAAACAGAAAAAACTCAAGAATCTTTTTTATGATCTGATGACGGATCGCTTCCGGTGCCATAGATTTGCAGAAAAAATGAAAAGAGCAGCAGTCATAATTGCGACGTTGATAGCCTGCATAAACGGATATGCACAGCACAAATGCTCCATAGGTCTTGATCTTGGGAACACGCTGACACACAAGAGCATAAACATATCTGCAGGATACGGATTCAGTCACAGATGGTCGGCCGCATGGCATGCAGGCATGAAAACATTGACTTCAAGAAAAGAAAAAGACAAGGAACATGATGAACATATGGCGGAGTTCGATACTACGCAAGAAAAGAAAACGGCAGGATACTGGAATTCATTATCCGTACAATACTGGACAGATAAGTTCCATGAAGGCTTCTATCTTGAAGCAGGATGCCGATATGGATCAGACATCAGGACGGACTGTATCATAGGAGCAGGATACAGTATCCCCATATGGCAAGGACTGCGGATGACATTTTCATATAAAAGTGACATGCTGGCCTCATTCAGGGAAGGAAAACCCAAAGGCACAGGATTGACAATCTGCATATACTGGATCATTCAAAAAAGTAAATCATGAATACACATAGGCAAAACGGATGTCGGGAGAAGGATATCTCACATACAATTTCTTTCATTCGATCTTTTACAATCACTCACCGGCTCATTCAGAGCATAATTACGACCCTGATCCCTCTCCCGGCACTGTTTTCCTGTGAAAAGGCAAATATGACAAATGATACAGATCATGTGGAGACAAAAGTCATGATAAGTCAGGCAAGATATCCGGCAGACACTGAAACCTTGGACATATTTACCTTCGACACAAAAGGTTCATGCTATCTGGACACTTACCAGCACCATGAATATTTCGAGGGTTCAAGCATAGGATTAAGGTCACAGAACGGAGAGAAACAGATCTTCATATGTGCCAACGGACAGAGATCAAGATATGACTGGGCAGGCATCAGGTCCAAGGAATCTCTAGATGACATATACCTGGAACTAAAAGACGAAAGGAGGAAGTTCCTATGCACTACCGGGGAAGGGTATATCATCGCAGGAAAAGGAAATACCAATGAAATCAGGATGAGAAGAATGGCAAGCGAAATAGTTTTAAACTCCATAAGATGTGATTTCAGGGGCAAAAGTTATGAAGGCAGGGAGATAAGCGATGTCAAGGTATATCTTACAAATGTAAACTGCAGATGCTCTCTCACAGCAGATGACGAAGTCCTGCCTTCAAGCATTATGAATGCCGGCATGCTGGATATGGAAGATATTTCCATCCTCAAAGAACCTGACATGGTGTTCCAGGAGATGAGCAGGAATATAGACTACAATATTGCATACGTAGACATGCATTTCATATGTTATCCCAACACCAGCAGGGAAGATGGACCAGGAACTCCTTTTACCAGACTTGTAATCGAGGGAAAGATAGACGGGGAGACATTCTGGTGGCCAATAGATATCAACAGAGAGGAAGGGACAATCTACCCTGGAATACGGAGAAACAGTCAGTACGTTCTTGACATAACCATTACCAGAAAAGGATCCTCCGATCCTGATATACCGGTCAAGACCGAAGCCACAGAAATAAAGATGAGTATAAGACAATGGAAAGAAAAGGAAGAACAAAGGCTTGCATTCTAGGATTGTTGGGAATCATATCCTTATGGGCATGTTCCAAAGCAGAATACCCGGCATATTCTGACATTGAAACGACAAGCATAATCCTGCAGTGCTCAGGATATGGAACCAAGGCATCCGTTCCAGATGAGGATCGGATCAATGACATGAACATAATCATATTCAAGAACGGTGAAATAGAAGAGACCATCTGGAAAGACAGGATTCAGAAATCCGGAGTCCTTGAATTTGAAATCAGGTTTGTACAAGGACAGACCTACACGATATGCGCTCTGGCCAACTTAGGTAAGAAATTGATTATCAACGATTATGAAGAGTGGGAAGAGACTATCTCCGAACTACCTGACAGTGATGGATTCCGACATGGTATCCCGATGAGTGCGTGCATACAGGATATAAGACTGAAAAAAGGAAGTCCTGTCACAATGGAACTTATACGCATGGCTGCAAAGATCAGTCTACGTATTGACAGAAGCAATCTATCCAAAGACGTACGTCTTACTGTAAAAAGAGCAGTAATCGGGAATTGTCCCAGATTTGTCTCTGTCAAAGGACCTTCCAAAGCCGGTTCCAGATATGATGTATTCGAAAAAGGATTCGAACTGACAGAAGAACAATGCATACCTTTGAACACAAACGGAGCATACGGACTGAGCGAAGAAATATCATTCTACATGCTTGAGAACATGCAGGGGGACTTCCCTGACGAAATCAACAAATACGAAGACAAGGTGCTCTCCAAAGATGACCCTCTGTCAGAAAAAGCATCATACATTGAAATCGAAATGGACTATCTTTCTTCAGAACTGATCAGTTATGACAGTCCTTTGATATACCGGTTCTATCTTGGAGAAGGAATCCGAGACCTGAACATAGAAAGAAACTGCCACTATCATATAACTGTGGCTCCTGAAGATGACGGTCTAGCCGGCAACAACTGGAGAGTTGATAAAAGCGGCATCGGTCCCTCAACCCCTTTTATGAAGATGTATCCCGGAGATTACGTAGAATGCAATGTCGGAGATACCCTGCATATCTGGTGCGACTGTTATCCTAAAACAGCCCCTTTCGATCCGGGCTTTGAAGAACTCAACTACGACAGAAACAGAGGAATATATGACTATAAGGTCGATGATGACCTGCACGGAGTCACTCTGTATCCAAAGAAACCAGGAACAGGTATCATATATATGACTGCTGGAAATCCTATAAACCAAAGCAGGATGGTTCTGGTCTGCGTATTGCCTTAAAGAACATACCTGGCAGTATGCGAACCAGTACATCCGGACAGATCCTCAGGAGTACCGGCAAAGACAAGATTTCCTCCGCCATCTCCGGCCTCCGGGCCAAGGTCAATTACCCAGTCAGCAGCACGGATGACATCCGGATTATGCTCAACGACGACTATAGTATGGCCTTTTGCCAACAATGCGTCGAAGGATTTCAGAAGTTTCTCCACATCGTAGAAATGCAGACCCGTCGTAGGCTCATCAAAGATGAAGAGTATCCTTTGAGGCTTTGACCTCGATGATCCTGCCTCGCTGCTCATTGAAAGGAAGTATGCCAGTTTTACACGCTGGCTCTCACCTCCGGAGAGAGTACTGCTGCTCTGTCCCAGTTTGATATATGACAGTCCCACATCCACCAGTGGCTGCAGTCTTTCCGCTATCCTTTTCGCAACAGCGTCATCCTGCGCTCCAAAGAAAGATATTGCATCCTCCACACTCATGTTGAGTATGTCATCTATATTCTTCTCCTTGTACCTGACTTCAAGAATATCAGGTTTGAACCGTCTGCCACCACAGGATTCGCACACCATGGAGACATCTGCCATAAACTGCATTCCGATCTTCACAACTCCCTCTCCCTGGCATTCAGGGCAACGTCCGCCCTCAATATTGAAAGAGAAATGGGAAGGAGTATATCCGTTCATCTTAGCATACTGCTGGTCAGAAAGAAGTTTCCTTATGTCATCATACACCTTAAGGTATGTGACTGCATTTGAACGGGAATTCTTGCCTATAGGATTCTGGTCCACATATTCAACCTGCGTGATGCTCTCAAGATTTCCTGAAAGGCCTCTGAACGTTCCCGGAGCAGAACCAGCCTGATTTAGATGACGATACAATGCCGGATACAGGATATCGCCGACAAGAGAAGACTTTCCGCTACCGCTCACACCGGTGACTACGGTCAGAACTCCTAGAGGAAAGTTTACATTGATATCCTTCAGGTTATGTTCCATAGCACCCTCTACACATATGGAATGCTTCCATGTCCGTCTTGTTCGTACATATCTTGTCCTCTTACCCTCAAGATACTGTATCGTAAGAGACCTTGAACGTTCTTCCTCGGTTTTCGGTCCGTCAATCCGGCCCTGATATACAACTTCTCCGCCATTCACACCAGCCTTCGGACCTATATCTATAAGAAGGTCTGCCGCCTTCATTATTTCCTCATCATGCTCAACGACAACGACTGTATTGCCTATGTCGCGAAGCCTCTTCAGGACTTCTATCAACCTTTCCGTATCTCTCGGATGCAGACCGATGCTCGGCTCATCCAGAATATAAAGGGAACCCACCAATGAACTTCCCAAAGCAGTCACAAGATTGATTCTCTGACTTTCTCCTCCGGAAAGAGTATTGGAAGTACGGTTCAAGGTCAGATATCCAAGCCCGACATCCATTATGTATTTCAATCTTGAGACAATCTCCTCAAGAGCCTTTGCAACTATATGCCGTTCCCAATCAGTTATACGGATATGCTCAAGGAAATCAAGAAGTTGTTCCACATTCATACAGAGGAGTTCGTGTATGGTCTTTCCACCGACCTTGACATAAAGCGCTTCCTTGCGAAGCCTGCTTCCGCCACAATCCTGACATACGGTCCTGCCGGAATAACGGCTCAGCATATACTTGTACTGTACCTTATATCTGTTGGATTCAACCCATCTGAAGAATTCATTAAGTCCTATTATCGAATCCTCTTCAGTCATGCCCACACGTCCCTTCCATATAATATCACGTACTTCCTGACTCAGATTGCAATATGGTTCGAATATCGGTATCCCGTAACGCGCTGCATTACGCACCAGATGGTCCTTGAACCAGCCCATCTTATCACCTCGCCAGCACGCTATGGCTCCGTCATATATGGTCTTGCTCTTGTCCGGAACGACAAGATCTTCACTTATGCCGATAATCTGTCCCAGACCGCCGCACACAGGACAGGCACCCAAAGGACTATTGAAACTGAACAGATATTCGTCAGGTCTGGCAAATTCGATTCCGTCTGCCTCAAAACGGTTGATAAAGCCCTTCACCTCTACTTCTCCGGAAACGGCCGACTCCTTTCTTATCAGAAGAGAACCATTGCCTTTATCGAATGCCGATTCCACTGACGCATGAATACGGGTCTGAAGATCCTCCCAATCAGTCTGGGAAATTGGTTCTTCCGGCATACCCTCCGCTATCGCAGGTACCTTCAACCTGTCCACAAGAAGATACATATCCGACGGATAATCCCCTGTCTGCGCCATCTTCATGACGTCCTCTATACGGACAGCACGATCAGCAAACAAACGGGAATATCCCTCCTCCTTCAACTGAAGCATAAGTTCCACCTTGTCATCCCTTCTGTTCCAGTCGAGGTCCGCAAGAATATATATGGCGGATGCACCTCCGCTAAAGATATATTCCATTACATCATTGACAGTATGACACTTCACCTCTTCTCCTGTCACAGGAGAGTATGTGCGCCCGATACGGGCAAAGATCATACGCAGATAATCATATATCTCCGTACTGGTGGCGATAGTGGAGCGCGGATTACGGGTATTCACCTTCTGTTCGATTGCAATCGCAGGAGGTATACCTTCGATAAGTTCCACATCCGGTTTGGACATACGACCCAGAAACTGCCTGGCATACGAAGAAAGGCTCTCTGCAAAACGCCTCTGTCCTTCCGCAAAGAGTGTATCAAAAGCAAGAGATGACTTACCGGAGCCTGATATACCGGTCACCACCACGAATTTTCCACGCGGTATCTCGACAGTAATATCCTTAAGGTTGTTTACCTTTGCCTTCCTGACTATGATCTTTCCTTCTTCTGCCATCGCATTCTAATTTTCAAAGCCCGTAAAATTACAAAAAAATGCCCGAACTACATATGTTCGGGCAAAGATTTGTTTAATGATGACGTATCTTATTAAAGTTTTGAAAGACAATCTGTCACATTCTTCTCAATACGTGAAAGGATGTCTGTACCTTCGGCCTTCTCGAATTTCTCTCCTACAATGTTCTCATAGAGTTCTACGTAACGGTCTGTGATTCCATTCACTATATCCTCTGTCATCTCAGGAACCTGCTGTCCGTCCTGTCCCTGGAAACCGTTTGCCATCAGCCACTCGCGAACGAACTCCTTTGAAAGTTGCTTCTGCTTTTCTCCTGCAGCAAGACGGTCTTCATAGCCTTCAGCATAGAAATAACGAGATGAGTCAGGAGTATGGATTTCATCCATGAGGTATATCTTTCCATCCTTCTTTCCGAACTCGTACTTCGTATCGACAAGGATAAGACCCATCTTTGCAGCAATCTCGGTTCCTCTCTGGAAGATAGCCTGAGTGTAAGCCTCCAACTGTTCGTAATCCTCACGGCTCACGATGCCTTGAGCAATGATTTCTTCCTTTGAGATATCCTCGTCATGTCCTTCTGCCGCCTTTGTTGTAGGAGTGATGATAGGATGCGGAAACTTCTGGTTCTCGACCATTCCTTCCGGCATCTCTACGCCACAGATAGTGCGCTTTCCTGCCTTGTACTCTCTCCATGCATGGCCTGAAAGATATCCGCGGATAACCATCTCTACCTTGAAAGGTTCGCACTTGTGTCCTACGGTAACCATAGGATCCGGAACAGCAATCTTCCAGTTCGGAAGAATGTCAGCGGTAGCATCAAGGAACTTTGCAGCGATCTGATTCAGGACCTGACCTTTGAACGGGATACCCTTAGGGAGAACTACGTCAAATGCTGAGATGCGGTCTGAAACCACCATTACAAGATAGTCATCACCTATGCTGTAAACGTCACGAACTTTGCCTACATAGTGGCTTGTCTGACCAGGGAAATTGAAATTGGTCTTTACGATTGCTTCCATTGTATGTTTATATTTAGATTATTCTTTTCAATCCGCGAAGATAATTATTTTTATTCGTAGTCCGTCAGTTTCAAGCGGTATTTGTTGCTACCGAAGTTGCGGAAAAAGAGATTGATGCATCCAGACTCGTTCCGAAGAGGCAATCTTTGCCACGTATCGACATCAACGGCAAACATCACAGGCGTCTTCATACCCTCCAACTGAAAACCCAAGGTCTCGTAGACAGCACCCTCTGACCATTCCAGATCTGCATAACTCATCACATCATCCGGTTTTACCTCATCAACAAAAGCCTTAAGCATCTTTCCCATTCCTCCGCTGATGCGCATTCCAGGCAATGATGCGAATCTGGTCCATTCATACGACCTTATCTCCTTTTCTCCTTTCCTCCATTTCCTGGCATTCGAGAATGTCGCTACCGCCACCAGTATCTCCGGCTTACCCTCCGTCATTCCCGGCTTGACCTGGAATTCCCTCGCCAGATGCCCCGTCTGTCTTTTCAAGAACAGACCGTAACGGTATTTGCATGCTGCGTACCCATAGGAATGATTGGCATCCAGAAACGCCTTCGCCTCAGACTTTTCTATCCTCCTTACCTCGCAATTTCGAGCATAGGCCTGAGCGAAAAGTTCAAGATGGGACAGGAGACGTGCCTGCATCATTCCCTTCTGCCGATTCCACCGGTCTTCTGGGATGACTAAAGGAAAACCATCATGACTCCTTATGAACCTTACACACCTATATGCAGCCTCGCTCCTCAGGACAGCATCGTCCTCCGACCCTGCAGACACTTCAAGAGGAAGGATGATTCTCGTGTATTTCCGACAGAGAGTCTTCGTACATATGACATCAAAACCGTCACGCATCTGACGGGAACACTCAAATCCCTCACCTTCAAGAAAAAGAGTTATGTCATCTATAAGTCTCATACTTTGCAAAGATACAAAAAAACCTTACCTTTGCTTTGTTGTGCAATATACTACGGCACTTTTATGAAAAGAAATCATTAACTGACAATAATATGGTAAAGGTAAATCTGGGAGGCTGCACCTCCTTTGTAAATGATGCAGATTACAAGACCTATGTAGAGAAATCCCTCAAGGCTCTTGAAGTCCTTGAGAACGAGACAGGCGCCGGCAATGACTTCCTTGGCTGGAAGCATCTTCCTTCAGAGACATTGAACAGCAATCTCGTGGAAGAATGTGAAGCAGTAAGAGATGCATGGGCAGCAAAGAATGTAGACCTTGTAATCGTTATCGGAATCGGAGGTTCATATCTTGGCGCAAAATGCGCGATCGAGGCACTCTCTCATCAGTTTGCAAAGCAACTGAAGAATAAAGGCAATGCCCCTGAGATCGTATTTGCAGGACAGAACCTTTCAGAGGAGTACATGTGTGAACTCATGGACCTCGTGAAAGAAAGAAATGCTGCCTGCGTAGTTATCTCCAAGTCCGGCACTACAACAGAACCTGCTGTTGCCTTCCGTCTTGTAAAGAAATATCTTGAGGATACTTACGGAAAGGCAGAGGCTGCAGAACGTATCGTGGCAGTGACAGACAAAGCACGCGGAGCCCTCAAATCCCTTTCTACACAGGAAGGCTACAAGACTTTCGTAATCGAGGACAATGTAGGAGGACGCTTCTCTGTACTTACTCCTGTGGGAATCCTTCCTATCGTTCTGGCAGGATTCGACATGAAGGCAATGCTCCAGGGTGCCCTTGAAATGGAAGAGGCATGCGCAAAGAAATGTGAGTGCAACCCTGCAATCCAGTACGCAGCAATGCGTAACGCTCTTTATGCACAGGGCAAGAAGATCGAGATCCTCGTAGCATACAACCCGAAACTCACGTTCCTCGGAGAATGGTGGAAACAGTTGTATGGAGAATCTGAAGGAAAGAACGGACTCGGAATCTTCCCTGCATCAGTCAATTTCACAACAGACCTCCACTCAATGGGACAGTACATCCAGGATGGAGAACGTACTCTCATGGAGACTGTGGTTTCAGTAGAGAAGAGCAACCGCTCGATGCTTATCGAAAACGATCCTCAGAACCTCGACGGTCTCAACTTCCTTACAGGAAAGCATGTGGAGGAGTGCAATGCAATGGCTGAACTCGGAACAAAACTTGCCCACATCGACGGAGGAGTGCCACAGATTGCCCTCTCAATCGAATGCGTCAACGAATATAATCTCGGTGCCCTCTTCTATTTCTTCGAGAAGGCATGCGGAATCAGCGGATATGTACTTGGCGTAAATCCTTTCGACCAGCCAGGTGTAGAAGCCTATAAGAAGAACATGTTCGCCCTTCTCGGTAAACCTGGATACGAGGAGATGGCAGATGCCCTCAAGGCAAGACTCTAATTAAGACACGGTGACAGATAAGGAGATCATAGACGGGCTGATAGCCAGAGATGAGAAAATCACCAGAACGTTTTTCTTCGTGAAGTGCCGCCCATTGATGCACAGCATCATCGGGCGGGTCTTCGCGTATAATGTGGACTATGACGAACTTATAAATGAACTATATGTCCATATCATGGAAAACGATGCAGCACGTCTGCGTACATTCTCCTACAACAGCACCATATACCAATGGATAAAGACTGTCGCGATACGATATTTCCAGCAGAAACGCGACCGCATAATAGAGGATCAGTCCAAAGAGACTCCTTATATCAATGGGGATTCTACTGATCCTCATATGGGGTCTGCAATATCAATGGACCTGAAAGACCTCATATCCAGAATCGACAACCCACGCTACCGTCTTGTACTGCAGAAACTCCTGCTGGAAGATATGGAACCGGCATCAGTGGCAAAGCAGATGGGAGTCACAATCGCAAATCTTTACAACATAAAGAAGCGTGCAATGGACGCCTTCCTTGCCATAGCGGAAAAAAGCGACTGGCACAAAGGATCAGTCGACATACTTTCTGCCCTCGCATCTGCTGCACATGACCGTCTATGTGCCGTTCATTGCGAACGTTATGTTCTTCAATATTTCGGAATATCGACATCCGTTGAAGAACTGGTATCATATGGTTATGACCAATGTCTGATTATGGAGGAAGGAACCCCTCTGTCCAACGTCGGAAAGATTGCCGAACATTATGGACTCTCAATCAAACAGACATTCGCATCAGGAATTCAGGAGATAGAATCAGCACTATCTGCAAACAGACAGGTCATCGTCGCCATTGACGTCGGAGAACTGGACCCTTTGTCATCAGAGTATGAATATCTGGAGGACTGCATAGCAGGTCCCCGCCCGGATCATTGCGTGGTAGTGCTTTCATGCGATCCTTCAGACGGAGAAGTCGTATGCTACGACCCATCTGCAGGAGAAATTCCAATATCCATTCCTATACCGGCATTTCTCGATGCATGGCAGGATTCCCGAAACTACATGATCGTAGCAGACAAAACTGTCTAAAGACGACCCAATTTCTCCAGAACCTCCTCTCCAAGAGCAGATTTGACACGAATATGTTCCTTTACTGATGTGACAAACGGGTCTGAATCAAAGAGCGAACCTCGTACCTGCACAAAGTCCTCCTTGCGCTGGGCTTCATCTCCGTCAGCACCGAAACTAGCCATCATGCTTAACGAGAATTCCTTTCTGGCATCTTCATATATCAGATTGTCAAGTTCAACCACAGACTCCTTCCAACGCCTTACGAGTTCCGCCAGCCTCTCTGGTGTCACTGTAGAGAAATCCACACCATAATAATCCTGGATCACTTTATAAGCCCATTTCCACTCATAGTTATAATACTGACCATGCATATAGGCCAAGCGGTCATTAAGCGTCACGACCTCACAAACAGCACCTGACTCTATATCGTCCAGCAACGCAATGACAGCCTCCTTGGGTGCAATAAGTCCTGACAAGTCGACCCAATCTCCATCTCCATAGACAGACTTAGGCACAAACGCAGCCCTAAGTCCCTCAATATCAGAAAAATCAGAATTCATAATCCGGGTAATCAACGAGTTTCCAAGGAACTTATCTATCGCCATACCATAATACTTGAGACCTTTCTTCAAAGAAGATTTCTTTATCGTACCGCTCTGATATGTATAGGAATCCGTATTGACTCCTGAAATACGCTGAAGGTCCTTGAGAATAGAGACACCATTCAGCATCTTCTGTATCGTATAAGGACTTAGGAGATTGAAATTTATCTGATCCAGGAGATTCGGGTCTTTCCTCTTGTCTCGTCCCGGCCATTTCCTTGCATCACGAATAGTTCCGACACTCTTGAGGTTTGCACCAGGCATGATAAACGAAGTATTCTGCTGCTCGATCAGATATGAGAACGGAAGGTCTGACGTATCCTGATGGCTCACATGGCGTCCCATCACCAGCGAAAAGGCACCGACCTTTGCAGGCCAAAGGATGTAAGAATCCGATGCTGTCTTGGCTCCTCTTTCCATAATTCCCTGATGGATAGGGCCTAACTTGTACATATGATTACTCTGATTAGATCCTGAACCTGCATTCATGAACGAAAACATACCGGCAATCAGAAGAGTTGACTTATGATGAGTTACAGTGTAAGGACCAGCAAATATTGCGCATGCCTCACCATTCTCTCCCTGACAATTACTGAAGAACAGCGAATCAGAGGCTGAATAATTATGTCCCAGATGACATGCCTGTCCGATGAAGCATCTTGAAAATGTCACACCATCCTCAACGCTGGAGCCGCTGGAAATGATAAAATCATCACCGATTACTCCTGCACCGACATGGACTGGAGCATATTCATTACTGTTTATACTTCCGTTCTTCAGACGTGAAGTACCTTCTATCTCACAGAAATCACCTACTTTTACATTCTTGATATAGCCAGAATCCACAATAACGACATGAGAACCTATCGTACCCACTGATGAGGAAACGGTGTCGACATATTCTCCTATGATCTTACGCAATCTCGCTATCATTTCAGGACGATGGCGATACAACGCCATTATATATGCCGTCTGGGCAGTCAGGTTATCAAATATCATGACTTCACGACCGCCAGTCTCACATAAGACAGAAACCTCGACTCCATTACCGAAACTGCTCACGCCATCTGTCATAATGATATCGACATTCTCTATGAAGGTATCATTACCTATCTCATAATTCGCAATATAATTCTTTACATTCTCTATAAAACAATCATCACCGACCGTAACATTATGCAAGGTGGCGTAACCGACTCCTGAATGCTTACGTATTCCTCCCGGAAGAGAGAACTCCTTGCTGAACACACCGAGTCTGACCTTACCGGAAAATCTGGTATGGTGGACAGTCTCGAGAAGGAAGCCTTCAGCCACCTCCACCTCATTCCAATCCTCAGCACTGCACATCTGAGCCTTAAGAATATTTATCTCTGCTTCAGTAAGTTTCCTGTAATTTGTCATATCATTTTCCTTTTATCATCAACATATCTATAACAGACGCCACTTCGTCATAACCATAGCCTCTGCCTAAGGCGAATCTCAACATCTTGAGACGGCATTGCGGATCATCCTTCAAGGTCCTGAACTTGTTTTCCATCAGTTTCTCCAGTCTCGTCTGCGCCTTTGTGTCATCTATTTCCTCCATAGCAAGTCCTATGACATCGCGTGGTATCCCTTTGGAAGAAAGCATGTATATTATCTTCGTCTCTCCCCATCCCGATAAAGAAGACTTATCTCTTGCAAAGGCCGAGGCATAACGTAGTTCGTCAATATACTTCTCCTCTACTAGCGTATCAACAACTCTTTCAGAAGCGGTCCGGTCACCGTCAAGGGACCTCAGGACTTTCTTCATAATGTCGGAACGGCAATATTCCCTGCGGGAACATAAGTTACGCATCCTCTCAAGTACCTTTTCCATAATCAGAAATTAAATCCTGCACTCAAATATACTCCTACCTTACCAGTAATGTCAGACCAATGCACATTGGCTGACAAAGGTCCGAATATGGTATCAAACGAATACTCCATTCCCGCTCCGAAATTACCCTTTCCCCTTCCGTATCCGCTGAAATTCTCAGAATCATGCAAATAATTGACTGTAGCAGTCAAGTAGTGGTTTCTTGCAATCCGATATCTGACATCTGTCCTGAAAACTGTCATTATATGCTCCATAGCCACAAGATTGGTCACTCCCATGAACGGAATCTGCTGATCAACGAATCTTCCAGGAAGCGACCCCCCGACTGCATTGAAATAGGCCAACGGTATCTCATTCCCCATAAGGAACCTGCAGTTCACAGATGGTATGAATGCGAATCTTTCCCCTGCAGGAACGACAACCTTGGCATCGGCCTGAAGAGTATGGAAATTATGCACCATACTTGGTATTCCTGCAAACGTCCACGCATACGAAACTCCTGCATTCACTCCCCTCGACGGAAAATACCCGTCATCAAATGTGTCAGTACGTCCGTCAACAAACAAAGACACAAAATCATTTGAAAGATTGTCGAGATCATAACCTTCTATCACCTGCGAGGACTTTATGTTCCGGATATTGAACACATCATTTCTCAATCCTGCCTTGATATCTATGAAATTCCATTTTATATTGGACAGATAGACCTCCTGTCTGGCATTGAAATAATTGAGGCTCAGATTATTGTCACCAAAATTGAGCATCCCCATATTTGTCCACCTCAAAGATGCAGAAGCATTTACTGTAGGAAAATCCGGAACATCATACGACCATTTCATCTTCACATATGGATTTGCACTTATCTTTCCGGTAAGGTCAAACGAATGTCCGTGAAGACGATGCACATTGATACCCAGATTCACAAGTACAGAAACTATCTCTTCCGTATCAGCCCTCACACCAAGTCCCAACTGATGGATAGGGCCTTTCTTGCAGTTGATGACCAACCTGAAAGGTTCCTCATGCCCAAGAAGTTCATATGTCACATAATCGTAACAGTTGGTTCCATATATCTTGGCAACTATGTCGTCGAGTTCCTCTCGGTCTATCTTCTGTCCGGGTTCAAGATCGATCCTGTCCATAAGCAGGGCCTTTTCCTTAGGCAGCACTCCTATAATCTCCACCTCGCTTATCATAAGCGAATCCGCATGGAAATCAAATGCCTTAGACTTGTGCTCCGTCTCATATATTCCTGCCGTCCTTGAGGCGACTTCACGCAGAAGAGAGTCCTGGGCCTGGGCAGCCTGCCTGCCACGTACAATGATGGAATCTATGGCCTCCCTGTTGAAACTCATCATATTGTATTCGGGAAGATGAGGTTTTATCTTCACGTCAGGAATATCCACATTCTTCTCGAAAGCATCCCTTCCCAGCATGTCTATTCCCTGACCAATTATGTCTCCGATATTGTTCACCTGAGTATACGAACGCTGCTGCTGTGACAGATCCACTCCAATTATGATGTCCGCCCCCATCTCACGGGCCAGAGAAGTCGGATAATTGTCCCTCATGCCACCGTCTACCAGAACCATTCCATCAGTTCTTACCGGAGCGAATATGCCGGGTATGGACATTGTGGAACGCATAGCGGTGTTCATCTTTCCGCTATGCCATATCTTTGCCTTACCGGACACCATATCTGTTGCGACACAGGCAAAAGGAATAGGAAATGACTGAAAATCAGTGGAATCCTGATATCCTATGGTAAGAGAACTTATCAGATTGCTTACATTCTGTCCGTAAATATATCCGGACGGAAGACTTCCGAGAAGGTTGTTCTTCAAGAACTCCGCTCCCATTTCATTGTCAGCACCGATATGCAGGGTCTCATACCTTCTGATGTCATCAAAACGATGTTCATCAGCAACCTTCATATTGTAATAGTCCCTTTCGTAATAGAACGGTATGGCAATGATGTATTTCTCCTTATACTTGGTATCCGAATAAGAAAGGTACTCCCGGGAAAGACGGTCGCTCAATGCCCAGTTCCAATCCATGTTCCTCACAAGCGAATCCATCTCCGGCACAGTATAACCCAAGGCATACAGTCCTCCGATAAGGCCACCCATACTTGTACCCAACACCATATCCACCGGTATACCAAGTTCCTCGATATACTCTATCACTCCGACATGAGCGGCACCTTTAGCACCACCTCCGCTCAGAACAAGGGAAACTGTCGGGCGATGCTTTCTTATTTCAGCCATCTTCTTCTGCATTCTGGCAACAGCCTCCATATCTGACTTGGAATCTACCCCACGGGCATGCCCCGTCTGCCATCCTAAAGCCAGACTCATCACCAATATGACCGAAATAAACCTAATCATCCTTTTACATCATTGCTTATGTTGTCCGGCCAGCATTCCGCAAGCCGCCAGAATATCCTCTCCACGCGAAGCCCTGACCGTTGTCATAAGCCCACAGTTATTCAGTCTCTGCTTGAAGTTCTCTATGATCACCGGAGCGGAAGTCTCATAAGGGAAATCCGGGATCTTATGGAACCTGATCAGGTTCATACGGCATTCCAACCCCTTCAGCATCCTTATAAGAGCATCTGCATGAGCCTTTGTATCATTGAAGCCGGCAAACATGGTATACTCGAAACTTACCCTGCGCTGACCGGTAAAATCATATTGCTTTATCAGATCGATCACCTCCTGTATAGGCCATGCCCCCTGTACCGGCATTACGCTCAGACGCTCCGGACCGAAAGGATCATGGAGACTGACAGCAAGATGACATCTGCACTCATCCAGATATCGTTTCAGGTTTGGCAGGACTCCGATCGTGGAAACAGTTATCCTTTTCGGACTCCAGGCAAAACCCCAGTCAGCGGTCAGTATCTCTATGGCACGCATTACATTTTCATAGTTGTCAAGAGGTTCCCCCATACCCATGAACACAGCATTAGTAAGACGGTCGGATTCATCCACAGCAATGAACTGTGATATGATGTCTGCGGCGGACATATGCCCATGGAAACCCTGACGACCCGTCATACAGAACTTGCAGCCCATCCTGCATCCGGACTGAGAAGACACGCAAAGTGTAGCACGGTCATCATCTGGAATCATTACAGCCTCTATCGCTCCTGACTCGAGTTCATCCTCAGCAGCAACAACATTCAGCCCTCTTTTATGGGAACATTTTACTGGAAACAGGTATTTCTTCGTTCCGTCGGAAGATATCTGCAACCCGGCATAAGGGGTGACACCCACTTCATAACGTTCCGAAAGTTTCGCTCGAGCAGCCTTGGAAAGGTTGGTCATATCATCGATAGACCTGACTTTCTTCACATACAGCCACTGGGCTATCTGCTTGGCTGTAAAGCCAGGCAGACCTTCTTCCAAGACTAGAGTCTTCAACTCATCAAGATTCTTTCCTAACAATTTTATCTTCATACCTGCACATACACAAATAACATACAAAAATAACTATTTTTTGTCGTCGGACATTATTTGTCTGCAATTTTATTAAATGTGCCACACTTTGGCACTAGCATGGAATAATTTTGTCGCAGTGAAAGATTTTCATTACATTTGCTTGGTCGGACGGAAAAGTTCCGCTGACATTTAACTTTTAAAAATAAATTCATTTATGGCTAAAGAAGTAGTACAGGAAGGTACCGGTATCAATGCCGACAAACTGAAGGCATTGCAGGCGACGATTGACAACATTGAGAAAGATTACGGAAAAGGTACGATCATGAAGTTGGGAGAACAGCCAAAATGGGAAGTTTCGGTGATTCCGAGCGGTTCCATTGCTCTTGACGCCGCATTAGGCATCGGCGGATACCCACGTGGAAGGGTCATCGAAATCTATGGACCTGAATCAAGCGGTAAGACAACCCTTGCGATACACGCAATCGCCCAGGCCCAGAAACAGGGAGGCATCGCGGCAATCATCGATGCGGAACATGCTTTTGACAGGACATATGCAAAAAATCTTGGGGTAAACCTCGATACCCTGCTGATCTCACAGCCTGACAACGGAGAGCAGGCACTGGAAATTGCAGACAACCTCATTCGTTCCGGAGCGATAGACATCATCGTGATAGACTCAGTTGCAGCACTCACTCCGAAGGCAGAGATCGAAGGAGAGATGGGAGATTCGAAGATGGGTCTTCAGGCAAGACTCATGAGCCAGGCACTCAGAAAACTCACAGCCAACATCAGCAAGACAAACACATGCTGCATCTTCATCAACCAGTTGCGTGACAAGATCGGAGTGATGTTCGGAAATCCTGAGACAACCACCGGAGGTAACGCTCTCAAGTTCTATGCTTCTGTCCGCGTCGACGTCCGCAGAACCACACAGATCAAGGATGGAGACGAAGCGCTCGGAAACCGCACGAAGGTAAAGATCGTGAAGAACAAGATGGCTCCTCCTTTCAAGAAAGCGGAATTTGACATCGTATATGGTGAAGGCATCTCAAGAGTCGGTGAGGTAATCGATCTTGCGGTAGAATATGACATCATCAAGAAGAGCGGTTCGTGGTTCAGTTACGGTGACAGCAAACTTGCACAGGGACGCGAGGCAGTCAAGAACCTTCTGACTGACAACATTGAACTCTGCGACGAAATCGAGGCTAAGATCCGTGAGGCTCTGAAGAACGTCCAGGACTGATCTGACCCAATAAAGTAAATTGAGGCTGACTAAAAAAGTCAGCCTCAATTTACTTTATTGCACAGGCGGCAAGTCTGGTGGCAGAGGAGGAGGAAAGTATGCCGGCATTCTCAAGACCTGCTATGGTCCATTCGTCACGAGGAGAAGTCTCGCGATAGAGCACAATGGCCCTTGCAGTTTCATAATTGGAGATATAAGGATGAAGACGGAGCGAATCAGCAGGAAGGCTCCAGAGAGGGTATGGGGTGACATATTCTGGAGAAACAATAATCAGATCCTTCAGGGCTTCATATTTAGACTGGTCAAAACGGTAGATATCCATCAACTGCTCCTTGTATGAATATCCGCCCAATGCTTTTCTATGCTCGATGATCTTAGCAGCAAACCAGCCGCCGATTCCGGGCAAGGCATCAAAAGAAGCGGAGTCTGCCGTATTCAGGTCAACCAAAGGAATATCGATATATTTTTCAAGACGAAGGAAGACGCTGTCTGCCACCACATAAGACCTTGCAAAATCTTCCTTTTTCCGAAATCTTCCACCCTTCTTCCTGTAATTATCTATGACCTGTGCCTGCCGTCTGGTAAACCCCAGACGACACAGGTCGTCAATTGAAACAGTATTGGGATCGAAATGGAATGTCTCGACTCTTTTTAAAGGCACATTCTGTCTCACTACCTCTGCCCGGGGCAGATGTTCAGCATTCTTCCTTATGACAACATGCTTCCCCGAACTCAAGGATCCAGACCCAGAGTCCAAAGCATCACTTCCGCTTTCTTCATAGGTCTCCGAAGGGACATGAACAAACACAGTATCCGGTTCATCACGATCCGCCATTATCTTCATCACAGCAGCGTGATGTATGAAAAGGGCCGTCTGATACCCGATCACAAGGAAGACTATGGCGATGACCCCCATGACAAAGGACTCAGAGAGCCCTGATTTCTTCTCTTTTTGCGAATTTTCCATCATAAATCAAAAAAAACAGATACCTGCACCAAGCAAAGTATCTGTCATATGATTCACCCTTTCTGCAAAGGTAGTCGTCAAGACGGAAAACACAAGATTATTCGTCGTCCTCCATGCAGATTTTTCCGTTTTTATATGCTTTTTTCTTTTTTTTAGTCTCCGGAGCCCCTGAAACGATGATTACAATCTCCCCTTTAGGCTCATGCTCCTTATACCACGAAGCCACATCGGCGATACTTCCGCGTTTATGCTCTTCAAATTTCTTGGATATCTCACGGGCTACAGAGCACTCTCTCTCGGGACCGAAGAACTCGGCAAACTGTTCAAGGGTCTTGACAAGACGATAAGGAGATTCATAGAAAATCATAGTCCTCGTCTCCTCGGAAAGTTCGGTAAGACGGGTCTGCCTTCCCTTCTTCTGAGGGAGAAAACCTTCAAAGCAGAAACGGTCGCATGGATAGCCTGAAGAAACCAATGCCGGTACGAAAGCAGTCGCTCCGGGAAGGGTCTGCACTTCTATACCTTCCTGCACACAGGTCCTAACAAGTAGAAAACCGGGATCGGATATACCGGGAGTTCCTGCATCGCTTATCAGGGCAACATTCAGTCCGGACAAGATGCGCTCCTTTATCATGGAAGCGGTCTTATGCTCATTGAACTTATGGTGAGACTCCAGACGACCTTTTATTTCAAAATGCTTAAGAAGCACAGAACTTGTCCTGGTATCTTCAGCAAGTATCAGATCAGCCTCCTTAAGGATCCTGATGGCCCTGAAGGTCATATCTTCCAGATTGCCGACAGGAGTAGGAACTATATACAATATGCCAGCCATACTATCTTATCTTTCGACGTACTGCCATCATGAAACGATACACTGTCTCCGCTTCAAAATCCCAGTCAGGATGCGCAGAAAGCAGATATCCTACCACCTCATCAAGAGACTCCATCTGGTTTATCTTTGTAAGTGAGTCCTGAAAAGCCAAAGGGTCCTCACCGAAAAGATTATTGATAAAGAGGATTCTGTCATTCAGAGATATCGCACTCCTGATATCCTTCACCTGCGAACCAGGCATATCCGTCCTCCAAGCCTGACGGTCCGTCATGGAATCTATCACTGCCACTACAGGCTTCTGCTCCACAGACGCCACCGGTTTGTCAACAAGTACAGGCTCTTCAACAAGCACTGCTTCCTCGACAAGCAGAGGTTTCTCCACAGATGTTTCCGGTATTTCGTAGAACGGAAGATCGTCATCCGGAAGATCATCTACAGGGTCTGAAAGCACCTCTTCAACCGGTTCCGGGTCAGCAGACGGTTCTTCCACAGCCTCTATCGGCTCTTCTGGAACCACCACAGGTGAAGCATAGTCTTCCGGCATATCGTCAATATCAAGATCGATCGGAGCCATATCTGCATCTCCTTGTCCCACAATCTGTTGCAATTCGGCCATCTTCGCATCCAGAAGTTCCAACTGACTTCTGACCGAGGTCATCATATCCATGATCTCCGCCAAAATCTGACGCTCTTTATTTTCCATAAGTCAATTATTCACTATATTTGTACAAAAATAAGGAAATGTTTTTAGAAAGTGCAAAAAAAGCAGGTTCTATTGAAGTAATCTGCGGGTCAATGTTTTCAGGAAAGACTGAAGAACTCATAAGAAGGATGAAAAGGGCGCAGTTCGCCAAGCAGACAGTAGAGATTTACAAACCATGCATCGACGTAAGATATTCTGAAGATCAGGTCGTATCGCACGATTCACATAGCATTCCGTCAACCCCTATAGATTCTCCGGCAAGCATGCTTCTCCTCTCCAGCGATGTGGAAGTGGTTGGAATCGACGAAGCACAGTTCTTCGACGAAACCCTCGTAGATGTCGTGCAGACTCTTGCCAACAGAGGCATAAGGGTAATCATTGCCGGTCTCGATACCGACTTCATGGGCAAACCATTCGGTCCTATGCCAGCCCTCATGGCAGTCGCGGAGGATATCCAGAAAGTACATGCTATCTGCGTCAGATGCGGAAGCCCGGCGAACCACTCGCACAGACTGGTAGCCAGCGACGCACTGGTGGTCCTTGGTGAAAAAGATGAATACGAGCCTCTATGCAGACATTGCTACAATGCGGCAATGTCATCTGAAAGACAATAAAACAGAAAACCGACGGAAAAAATCCGTCGCTTTTCTGTTTTTATTCCAATGATTTAAGAACCTTTGCCAACTGATCGGGACATGAAGTTCCACGTTTTCCGCAAGTGATACCATCCAAGCGCCTTATCGCTTCTTCAACAGTCATATCCTTGATCAACGCACCTATTCCCTTGGCATTGCCTTCGCATCCTCTGGTATATACGACAGACTGTATGATACCGTCCTTGATCTGGATATCGATCTGTTTCGAACATACCTTCGCACTAGGAGTCGCGACAATACATCTTACACCATCCACGACTTCGTCACTGACAACCTTATAGTCATCCACAATCACCTGTTCCATAGTCTGACCTCCAACTTTTTCTTGTGCACCTGCAGTAAAGAAGAACATCGCAGATGCAAACGCTAAAATCAATTTCTTCATATATCTTACTGATATTAAAACAATGTCGGATGATTATCATCCAGTTCCGAAAGGACCTTCTCCATGATGGCCTCTCTGTACAGCACGGCCTTGGTGCCTACCCTGAACTGTTCACAATAGAGATTTATGGCAGCCATTTCACTGTCATTCAGATAGATGACCTGCCTGTGCCTGCGCACAAGGGCCTCCTTCTGCTTCTTAAGATATTCAGGATCTATTCCTGGAGATTTGGTTTTCTTCTTCTTTGCCACGGTTAATGCGCTGTTCAGGTTATTTCCAGACCGAAAATTCCGGACAAAGTTAGCATATTTATGGAATATATTGGTTATCTTTGTGGCATTATGAGTCATTTTAGAAACATATTAGTCCGACTTTAGGAGGGGTAACGGTCCGTCTTGCCGTTAGAATCCCTCATCCATTTCTTACAATCAAGACAATCCTCTTAAAATTCAATAACTTTAGAATACGGCATTTATGCAAATAAATGTATTGGTGGCTGATGCAGCCCATATAAAATATGCAGATGAAATCTGCGAAGAAATATTGATCTCTGCAAGAGAGAGAGGTACCGGTATAGCACGCAGAACTCCGGAATACGTTGCAGAGAAGATGCTTGCAGGAAAAGCAGTAATCGCAATTGCTGAGGACGGCAGATTTGCCGGATTTTCATATATAGAGACGTGGGGAGGCAAGGAATACGTTGCAAACTCCGGTCTGATCGTGGCCCATGCATTCCGAGGCCTTGGCCTTGCGATGCGTATCAAGACACGCATATTCGAACTCTCAAGAGAGAAATATCCTAACGCAAAGATATTCAGCATCACTACAGGAGCCGCAGTCATGAAGATGAACTATGAACTTGGCTTCAGACCTGTGACATTCGCAGCACTCACAGATGACCCTGAATTCTGGAAAGGCTGTCAGGGATGCAGAAACTATCAGATACTGGAAAGCAACGAATACCGCATGTGTCTCTGTACCGGTCTTCTTTACGACCCTAAGGAACACCTTACCGTCATGAACCCGGCGGACCCTAAGATGGCAAATCTCAAGGACGGCGAACAGAAAACAAGAAAATAAAAAGAAACATCATATGAACAACAAGGTTGTACTCGCCTTCAGTGGCGGACTGGACACATCATTCTGTGTCCCATATCTCAAGGAAAAAGGCTATGAGGTCCATACGGTAATGGTAAATACCGGAGGATTCTCACCGGAAGAGGAAAAGGCCATCGAGGAACGCGCACTCACGCTTGGCGCAACGTCCCACAAGAATGTCAACGCTGTCGATACATACTACAGCAAGGGCATAAAGTATCTTATCTACGGCAACATCCTGAAGAATGCCACATATCCCCTGTCCGTAAGTTCCGAGAGAGTATTCCAGGCTCTCGAAGTACTCAAGCATGTACAGAGGATAGGAGCAGGAGCCGTAGCGCACGGAAGCACAGGAGCAGGAAATGACCAGGTAAGGTTCGACATAGTATTCGAGATTCTGGCACCGGAGGTTCAGATCATCGCTCCGGTACGCGACGAGGGATTCACCCGCCAGTTCGAGATCGACTTCCTGCAGAGTCATGGATTTGATTTCACTTGGGAAAAGGCGAAGTATTCGATCAACCAGGGGCTCTGGGGTACAAGTATCGGCGGTGTAGAGACTCTTTCTTCTGACGGATATCTTCCTGAGGAGGCCTATCCGACAAAAGTGACAAAGACAGAGCCTGAACACATAAAGATAGGTTTCCGTAAGGGCGAACCTGTTTCCTTCAACGGAGTGGAAATGAGTCCGGTAGATGTGATAAAGGCAGTACGCGAGGTTGCAGGTCCGTTCGGAATCGGACGCGACATCCACATCGGAGACACCATCATCGGAATCAAGGGACGCGTCGGTTTCGAAGCAGCGGCACCTCTGATCATCGTAAAGGCTCACCACCTTCTCGAAAAGCACACCCTTACAAAGGGACAACTCTACTGGAAGGAGCAGATCGCAGGATGGTACGGCCAGCAGATGCACGAAGCCATGTATCTCGACCCTGTGTGCAGGGATATGGAAGCGATGATGGACAGCATCGAGCAGAATGTGACAGGAGAAGTCGAAGTGGCCTTGATGCCATATCACTTCTCGGTTCTCGGATGCACAAGTGAACATGACCTCATGAGTTCCAAGTTCGGTGCATACGGTGAGGTAAACAAGTCTTATACAGGACGCGATGTTGTCGGGTTCACAAAGGTGATTGCCAATCCTTTGAAGATTTATTATTCAGTCAATGGATCTATCGACAAATAAAAAGATGGCTTTATACTACCTTGGCCCCCTCCCACTTCGTGGGCCCCTCCCCCTACGCGAGGGTGCGGAAATGCCAATTCCGTATTAAAGTCACCTTTTTGAGAGCAATAAATCATCAAAGAATTGTTTATGAACGCAGATATCAAGAAAATACGTGTAGCGATTGCGGGTGGTACCGGATATACCGGCGGTGAGTTGTTCAGGATATTGCTGAATCATCCGAATGTGGAGATTGTTGCTGCGACCACGACTTCCTCAGAGGGTACACCGGTGGCTTCGGTCCACCGTGACCTTATCGGAGAAACCGACCTATGCTTCGGCACGGAACTTAATGACCCGGATGTGATATTCCTCTGCCTCGGACATGGGATATCACGTCAGTTTGTGGACACCCACGAGATCAAGAAGGAGTGTCGTATCATCGATCTTGGCAATGATTTCAGGCTTGACGGAGACTATGCCGGAAGACATTTCGTCTACGGACTTTGCGAAAGCGCCCGAGAAGAGGTGCGCAAGGCTCATGACGTAGCCAACCCGGGATGTTTTGCCACTGCGATCCAGTTGGCTACATTGCCTTTGGCCGCTGCCGGGCTTATAAGAGACGAGATACACGTAACTGCCATTACCGGATCGACAGGTGCAGGCAAGAAGCCAGGAGAAACGACACATTTCAGTTATCGAAGTGATAACATTTCCATATACAAACTGTTTACACATCAGCATCTTGCTGAGATAAAGCAGAACCTGGAAAGGGCCGGAGGACAGATAAAGCGACCTATAGTGAACTTTGTCCCTCTCAGGGGTGATTTTACAAGAGGTATCTTTGCCAGTGTCTACACCAGAGCGGCGGAGGGAATGAACGAGACGGATTACCGCAAGATATTTGAGGATTACTATGCTGCATCTCCGTTTGTATTCCACAGTGCTGAAGGCATTTCGATGAAAGAGGTCGTAAACACAAACAAGGGACTGGTACATGTAGAACTACATGATGGTTACGTCCATATAGCCTCCTGCATAGACAATCTTGTCAAGGGAGCGGCAGGTCAGGCAGTACAGAACATGAACCTTATGTTCGGTCTGGCAGAAGATACCGGTCTTCGTCTGAAACCTTCTGCATTCTAACCTTAAAACAAAAAGAAAACATGAATTTATTCGATGTTTATCCTCTTTGGGATATTGAACCGGTAAGAGGTCTGGACACTACCCTTTGGGACAAGAACGGCGAGGTCTACACAGACCTTTACGGAGGTCATGCCGTCATTTCCGTAGGACACTGCCATCCGCATTATGTAAAAATGCTTCAGGAACAACTGGGCAGACTCGGTTTCTATTCGAATGCAGTCCAGAACTCGCTGCAGAAGGATCTTGCAGCACGTCTTGGAAAAATCAGCGGTTATGACGACTACGCTCTCTTCCTTTGCAACAGCGGAGCGGAAGCAAATGAGAATGCACTTAAGGTAGCATCCTTCCATACAGGAAAAGCAAAGGTACTTGCATTCAGAAAAGCATTCCACGGAAGGACATCGGGAGCGGTTGCAGCAACGGACAATCCTAAGATACAGGCACCGTTCAACGCCACCGGAAACATAGTGTTCGTTCCCCTCAACGACCTCGGAGCCGTAGAGGAAGAACTTTCGAAAGGCGATTTTGCAGCAGTCATCATAGAGGGTATCCAGGGAGTGGCAGGAATATTCGAACCTGCAGAAGAGTTCATGCATGGACTGCGTTCTCTTTGCGACAAATATGGATGCGTACTGATCCTTGATGAAATACAGTCCGGTTACGGACGCACAGGAAGATTCTTCGCCCACCAGCATAGCGGAGTACGCGCTGACATCATAACGACAGCAAAGGGAATGGGTAACGGATTCCCGATCGGAGGAGTGCTCATAAACCCGTCGATCAAGCCTGCATACGGAATGCTCGGCACCACATTCGGAGGAAACCATCTTGCCTGTACTGCAGCACTCGCTGTTCTGGATATCATTGAGAACGAGCACCTTGTGGAAAATGCAGAAAAAATAGGAGAATATTTCCGCACCGCCTTCGAATCAGACAAGGCACTCAAGGAATACAGAGGAAAAGGATTGATGATCGGTCTGGAACTGAAAGATGAGTATGTCGGTCTCCGCAACCGTCTTCTTTTTGAAAGACATTTCTTCACAGGAGCGGCAGGGCCACAGGTCATCCGTCTCCTTCCGTCTCTCACGGTATCTCAGGAGACTGCCATATCATTTGTAAACGCTTGGAAAGAATTGACGTTATGAGACATTTCACATCGATAACACAGTTGGGAGACCTCAAGAACGCACTTGAGGCTGCAAAATACGTAAAGGCCAATCCTTTTGCAGATCAGGAACTAGGCAGGAACAAGACCCTGCTCATGATATTCTTCAATTCCAGCCTCAGAACAAGACTCAGCACCCAGAAGGCTGCGATGAACCTCGGAATGAATGTCATCGTGCTTGATGTGAACCAGGGAGCATGGAAACTGGAGACAGAGAGAGGAGTCATAATGGACAGTGACAAGCCGGAGCATCTTCTGGAGGCGATTCCTGTAATGGGATCATACTGCGATGTGATAGGAGTCAGGGCCTTTGCAAAGTTCGAAAGCAAGGATGACGACTACAATGAGGTGATTGTCAACCAGTTCATAAAATATTCAGGCAAACCTGTATTCAGTATGGAGGCTGCAACACGACATCCGCTCCAGACTTTCGCCGACCTGATCACCATCGAAGAGTACAAGAAGGTCGAAAAGCCGAAGATCGTGATGACATGGGCGCCCCATCCGAAGGCATTGCCACAAGCAGTCCCTAATTCTTTCGCAGAGGGAATCAATATGACGGACTACGAGTTTGTGATAACACATCCTCACGGATACGAACTGGACCCAGCGTTCACCGGTCGCGCACGCATCGAATACGACCAGCGCAAGGCTTTTGAGGGAGCGGATTTCATCTATGCGAAGAACTGGTCTGCCTATACAGGAGACAACTACGGAAAGATCCTCTGCACAGACCGCGACTGGACGGTCGATACAGAAAAGATGGCACTGACAAACAACGCATACTTCATGCATTGTCTCCCCGTACGAAGAAACATGATAGTGACTGATGATGTCATAGAAAGTCCGCAGTCAATCGTGATTCCGGAGGCAGCAAACCGTGTCGTATCTGCACAGACAGTCTTGAAAGAGATATTGAAAGGCCTATGATAAGGGTAGTGAAGATAGGGGGAAACGTCGTAGACAACCCGACGCTCCTGAAGGAGTTCGTCAAGGACTTTGCTGCCATGCCCGGCATGAAGGTGCTCGTGCATGGAGGAGGCGTAATGGCAAGCCAGATGCAGAAGGAGATGGGAATGGTGCCGCAGATGGTAGAAGGCCGAAGGGTCACTGACGAGGAAGCACTCAAGGTCGTGACCATGGTCTATGCCGGATGGTGCAACAAGAATATAGTCTCTCTTCTTCAGGCTGAAGGATGCAATGCAATCGGCCTGACAGGAGCAGATGGCAATGCCATCAAGGCTAGAAAGAGACCTCCTGTCCATGTAGAAAGCCTAGGCAAGGAAGTGGACTACGGATATGTAGGGGATGTAAATTCAGAGAGTGTGAACACCGGTTTCATATATTCCCTCCTAGAACGAGGTATAGTACCTGTCTTCAACGCCATCAATCATGACGGCAATGGCAACCTTCTGAACACCAACGCCGATACCATAGCATCTTCCGTGGCCATAGCAATGGCCGGACACAGATACAGGTCTCCTAAGGATGTCTGCTGCAGATGCGAAGAATGTACACATTGCAGCGACGACGGAAGACTGACCCATGAAACAGAACTGATATACTGTTTTGAAAAGGACGGAGTCCTGTATGACAAGGAGGATGATTCGAGCGTAATCCCGGAGATAGACAGAAACCGGTTTGCAGAACTTAAGGCAGAAGGAAGAGTTGCGGACGGAATGATTCCTAAACTCACCAATTCGTTCAAGGCCATAGACAGCGGAGTGATCAGGGTCATCATCAAGCATGCCCGTAATCTGCTCGGCACATTAGGGACGACATTGGTCCGATAGAAATCTTCAAATAACAGATAATGATCATGTCGGAACATATCAGGACATTGACAGCAGAGGCTGCGGATTTGTTGAAGAAGATGGTAGCGATACCGTCTCCGTCATTCAACGAATCCGCAGTCTGCGAACATATATGCGGGTGGATGCGCTCAAAGGGGATCTCTCATGAACGTATCGGCAACAATATAGTTGCAGAACATGTTTCAGACAAGTCCAAGCCTGTTCTCATGCTCTGTGCCCATATCGATACCGTAAGCCCGTCCGAAGGCTATGAGTTCGATCCTTATTCTCCGGATTACGACATAGCGGCAGAGACAATAGGACGGATGGCCGGATGCCAGGTCGGGCCGGAAGATATAGTAGCAGGACTGGGAAGCAATGATGACGGAGCCTCTGTCGTCAGCATGCTTGCAGCCTACAGATACCTATGCGAGAGAAACACAGGACCGAACCTCGTCCTTGTCCTGACATGCGAGGAGGAGAGATCCGGCAAGGACGGAATGACAGGGCTCTGGGGCAGAAGATTATGCGAAAGAAAAAATGCAGTTGACGGATGTACGGCCGTGGATTATGCGATTGTCGGGGAACCGACCGGCATGAAGGCAGCGACTGCGGAACGAGGACTTCTGGTCATCGACGCCTCTGCGCACGGAATCAGCGGACATGCAGCCCGCAACGAAGGAGTAAACGCACTGTATATAGCATTGGAGGACATCGAACGACTCAGAAGGCATGAATTCGGAAAAACCTCTCACCGGATGGGAAAGGTCAATCTGAATGTGACACAGATAAGTGCAGGATCGGCCCATAATGTGATTCCGGACCGTTGTGATTTCGTTATAGACATCCGTCCTACGGAGCAATACACAAATGAAGAGATACTTCAGGAACTTCAGTCCATATGTAAAAGCGAACTGAGACCGCGCAACCTAACCAACAGGTCAAGCGCATCCTTCCTGGACTCACCTCTGCAGAAAACAGCGGAAAGAATGGGAATAGAGACTTTCTCTTCACCTACCACCTCCGACTGGATGCGCATCACATGCGACGCGGTAAAGATGGGACCTGGAGAGTCTTCACGTTCGCATAGACGGAACGAATTCGTCTTTGTGGATGAAATCAGAAAAGCAATAGAAACATATATAAGTTTTATAGAACAATTATTATGAGCACTCTTTGGAGCAAGGGAACACAGGCGACTGACCTGGTCGAAGAATTTACAGTAGGAAACGACCGCATACTGGACATGCGTCTGGCAAAATATGATGTCACAGGCTCGAAAGCACACATCAGAATGCTTGAGTCGATCGGTCTTCTGGAGTCTGATGAACTTGAGATTCTGACTGCTGCTTTGGACCAGATACTGATTGAGATCGAGGAAGGAACATTCGTTCTGGAGGATGACGTAGAGGATATCCACTCCCAGGTCGAACTTCTCCTGACCCGCCGACTGGGCGACATCGGAAAGAAGATCCACTCAGGACGTTCACGTAACGACCAGGTATTGGTAGACGTCAAACTGTTCCTCAAGGACGAAGTATTGAAGATACGAGACGAAGTCATCACACTTTTCACCACACTCCAGAGTCTGAGCGAAAGGCATAAGGATGTGCTTCTTCCTGGCTACACCCATGGTCAGGTGGCCATGCCGTCTTCTTTCGGACTATGGTTCGGAGCCTATGCGGAAGCACTCGCCGACGATATGTACATGCTTCGCGGAGCATTCAATGTCACAGACCAGAATCCTCTTGGCTCTGCGGCAGGGTATGGTAGTTCCTTTCCTCTGGACCGTCAGATGACCACAGACCTTCTCGGCTTCTCAAGCCTGGATTATAATGTCGTGGCAGCCCAGTTGAGTCGAGGTAAATCAGAAAGGTCCGTAGCATCCGCAATGGGAGCGATAGCCCTGACTCTCAACAAGTTCGCAGCCGATTGCTGTATGTATATGAGTCCTAATTTCGGATTCATAAAGTTCCCCGACGAACTCACCACAGGCTCGAGCATCATGCCCCACAAGAAGAATCCTGACGTATGGGAAATCATGAGAGGAAACTGCAACCGCATCATGTCTGTGGAAAACGAGATAAGCATGCTCTGCAGCAATATGCCTCACGGCTACCACCGCGAATTCCAACTCCTCAAGGACATACTCTTCCCTGCCCTTGAACTGATGCACAAATGTCTTCAGATGGCTGACTACATGTTGCAGCATATCATGATCAACGAAAACATCCTCAATGCTCCTATATATGACTACCTGTTCACAGTAGAGGAAGTCAACCGCCGTACACTGGAAGGAATGCCGTTCCGCGACGCTTACAGATCTGTCGGCATAGAGGTCAATGAAGGAAGGTTCCGATATCAGGGCGAACTCAAGCATACCTCCATAGGCAGCATGGGAAATCTCTGTAACGACCGGATAAAGGCAAAAATGGAAAAGGCCGCAGAATTCTGATCCGACACACAATAACCAACAACCACATAAACAAACACTGACATGAAAAATCTTTTGACCCTGATCCTCCTGCTCGCTATCGCTGCAGGTACAGCATCAGCGCAGGAACTCAACAACTTCTCAAGAGGGCCGAAGGCAGTCGTCTCTCCTGAAGTGCATGACGACAGCGTGACATTCCGTCTCAAGGCAGATTATGCCACAATCGTGAAACTCAACGGTTCATGGATGCCGGGATGGACAGACACCATCGACATGACCCGTGGAGCAGATAATGTATGGTCTGTCACCATCCCTGCACCGGAGCCGGAAATCTACACCTACACATTCATCGCAGACGGAGTAAGCGTCAATGACCCTCAGAACGTCATGGTACAACGCGACGGTTCACGCTATTTGAGTATGCTTCTGGTAGAGGGTGAACGCTCGGAAAACTACAAGACTGCCGAAAAGAGGGGTACTGTAAGCCATCCTTGGTACGACAGCGGAATCCTGGGAATAAACCGACGTCTTACAGTCTATACTCCTTATGGATATGAGAGCAATCCTAAAGCAAAATATCCTGTTCTTTATCTCCTCCACGGAGCAGGTGGAGACGAGGAAGCCTGGATTTCTATGGGCCGCACTGCACAGATTCTTGACAATCTCATCGCCAAAGGTCTGGCAGAACCTATGATCGTAGTTATGCCTAACGGAAATCCAGACCAGCAGGCAGCACAGACCTTCGGTCTTCCTACCGCTGACATAAGAAATATTGAAAACCGCAATACTGCGTATGTAAGAAGCCTTGTAGAGGAGATCGTTCCTTTCATAGAAAAGAACTACCGCACGGTTTCAAAAAAGTCTCACCGCGCCATCGCAGGACTTTCAATGGGAGGAAGACACACCATCATGGCCTCTGGCATGTACCCTGATGTCTTCGATTATATCTGTCCTCTCTCAATGGGAGCGGAAAAGTCTGCAGAACTTAATGCGCAACTCCAGGGCATAAAGAAAGCAGGATACAAACTTTACTGGCTTGCATGCGGAAATACAGACTTCCTCTTCAATTCAGCCAACGAACTTGATTCAGCACTTACAGAAAACGGTCTGCAGCACACTTATTTCGTAAATGAAGGCGGCCATGTCTGGGCAAACTGGAGACACTACCTCAATACATTCGCACCTCTTTTGTTCAAATAAGCATAGGATATGAAAAGAATCATCACTATCGCGGCAGCACTTCTGATGACCTGCTCCGCATTTGCTCAGCAGGCTCTCTGGGGAGGCATTTCTGTCGAATCCCCAGTAATCAATGAGGACGGAACCGTAACTTTCCGTTATCTGGCACCAAAAGCAGTAAAGGTGACCGTATCCGGAGACTTCCTGCCAGACCAGAGGGTTCCGGGAGAACTCAAGGAAGGTCAGAACGGAGTCTGGGAATATACCACAGACTTCAAGGTCGCACCAGACATGTACACATATACATTCAATGTGGACGGAGACACTGTAATAGACAAAAACAACGCATGGGTAAACCGTGACATTGCATCCCTTACAAGTGCATTCATCGTTCCAGGAGGACGCGCAGATCTATATACCATTCAGGACGTACCTCATGGAACCGTATCAAAAGTCTGGTACGAGAGCGCAATAGCAGGATTCGACCGCAGGATGAGTGTCTACACTCCTGCAGGATATGACCCGACAGGCAAGACACGTTACCCGGTCCTTTATGTCCTTCACGGAATAGGAGGTGACGAGGATGCATGGCTTGACCAGGGACGCGCCGCACAGATCATGGATAACCTCATAGCACAGGGAAAGGCAAAACCTATGATCGTGGTCTTCACTAACGGAAACATCTCACAGGAGGCCGCTCCAGGAGAAAACTCAACAGGCTACACCCGTCCTACAATGAGTCTTCCTCAGACAATGGAAGGAACTTTCGAAACATCGTTTCCGGAAATCGTAAAATTCGTCGACACACATTACAAGACCATAGCAAAGAAGCAGGGCAGAGCCATATGCGGACTTTCAATGGGAGGTTTCCACACATTGAACATAAGCGTCAACTACCCTGACATGTTCGGTTACTCAGGCATGTTCTCCGCAGCAATAGGCGTAAGCGACACCTCTGTATCCCCTATATATCAGGACTTTGACAAGAAACTTGCCACATACTTCAGCAAGAAGCCGGAACTCCTGTGGATAGGTTGCGGAAATACCGACTTCCTCATCCAGTCAAATCAGGATTTCGTAAAGAAACTCAAGGACAACAACTATCCTCATGAGTATTATGAAAATGAAGACGGCCACATATGGAGAAACTGGAGAATCTACCTTACCGAATTTGTACCTAAGTTATTTTAACCACATAAACACACCATGAAGAAGATACTTTTGTCAGGAGCGATCCTCCTGAGCACATGCGCTCTTTTCGCACAGCCGAAACTGTCAAAAGAAAATATTGATGAGGTCATCGGCGCAATGACCCTTGAAGAAAAGGCCACACTTCTCGTAGGAGGTGGCTGGGGCAGCATGACTGCCGGCAGCATGACCGCATCAAGCGCGGTACTCGTATCAGGCGCAGCAGGAACCACACGAGGAATCGACCGCTTAGGCATTCCTCCGACAGTCCTTGCAGACGGCCCTGCAGGTCTGCGCATCAATCCGACAAGAGCCAATGATGCCGCAACATATTACTGCACAGGCTTCCCTGTAGGAACAGTAATGGCCAGCATGTGGGACACAGAACTGGTCAAGGAACTCACTACTGCCATGGGTAACGAAGTGCTCGAGTACGGAGTGGACGTAATCCTTGCTCCAGGAATGAACCTTCACAGAAACCCTCTTTGCGGAAGAAACTTCGAATATTATTCTGAAGATCCGTTCCTCACAGGAAAGACTGCGGCTGCGTTCATCAATGGTATCCAGAGCAACGGAGTAGGAGTGAGCGTAAAGCACTTTGCAGCCAACAACCAGGAAGTGAACCGAATGGAGAACGATTCACGCGTAAGCCAGAGAGCCCTCCGCGAACTCTATCTCAAAGGTTTCGAGATCGCTGTCAAGGAAGCACAGCCATGGACAGTGATGTCTTCCTACAACAAACTTAACGGCAGTTACACCCAGCAGTCATATGACCTCCTCACAACCGTACTCCGTGGAGAATGGGGTTTTGACGGCATCGTGATGACGGACTGGGGAACAAAGGAAGGAACAGTGAAGGCTGTAAAGGCTGGAAATGATCTGATGGAACCTGGTGCCGACGTTGAAATCGAGCGTATCATCGCAGGAGTCAAGGCTGGAGAAATCTCACAGGCGGAACTCGACAGAAACGTAAGGAACATGCTCGAATACATCGTGATGACTCCTAGATTCAACAAATACAGATATTCTGACAAGCCAGACCTCAAGGCCCATGCTGAACTCGTACGCAAGGCAGCACCGGAAGGAATGGTACTTCTCGAAAACAACGGAGTCCTCCCTCTCAAGGATGTGAAGACTGTCGCACTTTACGGTACAGGTTCATATGACTTCATTGCAGGTGGTACAGGTTCCGGCAACGTGAACAAGCCATATATCCGCAACGTCGCTGAAGGACTTCAAGTGAACGGACTTGAAGTAAATTCTGATATCGAGAAATGGTACAAGCAGTACATAGCCCTCGAAAAGACAAGACTTGGAAACAATGGCAACGGATCAGGAATTCTCCTTGGAGACCCTGTCATTTCAGAAATGGAAGTAAGCCGTGACTTCATCGTGAAGATGGAGCCTAAGACTGACATTGCGGTCTTCACACTCTCAAGAAATGCAGGAGAAGGCGGTGACCGTTATGCAAAGGAAGGAGACTGGTATCTCACAGGTCAGGAACGCGAACTCATGCAGAACCTCGCCGATGTATACCATGCGGCAGGCAAGAAGTTCGTTGTAGTCCTCAACATCGGCGGAGTAATCGAAACAGCATCATGGAAACACATTCCAGACGCAATCCTCCTCGCATGGACACCTGGACAGGAAGGCGGATACGCAGTTGCCGACATCCTTTGCGGAAAGGCAAATCCTTCTGGAAAACTCCCTATGACATTCGCTGTAAACTATCTCGACATACCTTCATCTGCGAATTTCCCTTACTACCACAAGGAAGAGCAAAGAAACGAGTGGAGTTTCCTCGCAGGCGGCAGGAGGGCCGGAAGAAAGAATGTGGACTACACTGACTACAATGAAGGCATCTACGTGGGTTACAGATATTTCCAGAGCGCAGGAGTACCAGTATCATATCCTTTCGGATACGGTAAGTCATACACTACATTCGGATACAGCAAGCCTGTAGTAAAGGCGACAGCAGACGGATTCATAGCAAGTATAACAGTCACCAACACAGGTTCTGTAGCGGGAAAAGAGGCAGTTCAGGTCTATGTAACTGCCCCTGCAGGAGGACTTGAGAAGCCGTCATATGAACTCAAGGGCTTTGCAAAGACCAAGGAACTCGCTCCTGGAGAGTCTCAGACCCTGACAGTGACAGTTGACTCTTATACATTGGCTTCATTCAACGAGGCAACATCCGCATGGGAGACAGCAGCAGGAACATACAAGGTGATGTTCGGAGCAAGTGCTGCAGACATCCGCGCTACCGGAGAATATAAGGCAAAGAAGGCTCAATCCTGGGAGGTAAATAACGTACTGGCCCCAGCACAACCTGTCAATGAACTTTCCATCAGATAAGACATGAAGAAATACTTTCTTTTAAGTGCCATTCTTATAATGGCAATAGGCTGCAGTCAGAACGGAATGTCCCCACAGGACAGACTTACCGTCAACGACAAGAAGATCAACAAGATCATTGCACAGATGAGTCTTGAGGAAAAGGTCGAGATGCTCCACAGCAAGACAAACATGTCTTCTGAGGGTGTTCCACGCCTCGGTATCCAGGACATCAAGTACACAGACGGTCCTTTCGGTATCCGAGAGGAGAATGGAGACGGATTCCGCCCTCTTGGATGGAAACTTGATTCGGCAACATACTTCCCTACCGGCTCGGCCCTTGCCGCCACATGGTCAAAGGAACTGGCCTACAAGAACGGATGGGCGATGGGCAAGGAAGGACGTCTCAGAGGAAAGGACATCATTCTCGGCCCGGCGATCAACATCCAGCGTCTTCCTGTCGGAGGACGCACATATGAGTATCTCAGCGAAGATCCGGTCCTCAGCGCAAGACTCTCGGTAGAATACACCAAGGGTTCTCAAGAAGCCGGTACTGCGGTCTGCCTCAAGCACTTCGCTCTCAACAACCAGGAGACAGAAAGAGGAAGTGTGAATGTAATTGCAGACGAGCGCACGATGCGTGAGATCTATCTCAAGCCATTTGAGGCTGCCGTAAAGGAAGGAGGAGCAATGTGCATCATGCCTGCCTACAACAAGGTCAACGGATACTACTGTTCTGAAAATGCCCATCTTCTCAATGAAATTCTTCGCGGAGAATGGGGATTCAAAGGCATGACCGTATCAGACTGGGGCGGAACACATAGTACAATGGGCGCTGCATTAGGCGGACTCTGTGTACAGATGACCGGAGACAATTATTTCGGCCAGGCCCTGATCGACTCTGTAAGGAACGGAGCACTTGATGAGGCAGTAGTAGATGCAAAGGTACGAGAGATCCTTCGTCTGCGCCATGCCATCGAGCCTGTCCCTGAAGATGTTGCAAACACAGTAATGACATCTCAGCCTGAAACCCAGAGGATAGCATACGAAATCGCCCAGAAGTCCATCGTTCTCCTGAAGAACGAAGACGGGAATCTTCCTATCTCCAAGGATGTGAAGAAGATAGCCGTAATCGGACAGAATGCCGTACTTTCCACCGCCGCAGGTGGAATCGGAGCAGGAGTGAAGACACTTTACGAAATCAGTCCTCTGGAAGGTCTGCTGGCACGGGCAGGAGA
Organism: Candidatus Cryptobacteroides sp.; assembly: GCA_045644485.1. Classification (GTDB taxonomy): domain Bacteria; phylum Bacteroidota; class Bacteroidia; order Bacteroidales; family UBA932; genus Cryptobacteroides. The sequence goes on from JAZRGY010000017.1 coordinate 42,268, forward strand.
AGACGTAGAGATAGTCTATGCACCTGGATACAAGAACTACATCATGAGTTGGGGCCGTGCCAACACTGGTCCGCTTGAAACAACGAACACAGCGGAGTCTGCAGATCCTGCACTTCTTGCTGAGGCAGTGGCTCTCGCAAAGGATGCCGACATGGTGATATTCTTCGGAGGCACCAACAAATCCATCGAAACAGAAGGCAGCGACCGCAAGAACATCGACCTTCCATGCGGACAGAACGAAATAGTAAAGGCACTCTACGAGGCTAACCGGAATCTCGTGACAGTACTTATCTCCGGAGGTCCATGCGATCTGCGCACCCTCGAGCAGTACTCACCTGCAATCGTACAAGGCTGGTGGAACGGTCTGGAAGGAGGCACTGCACTTGCAGAAGTTCTCTTCGGAGACATCGCACCTTCAGGAAAACTTCCGTTTACCTTCCCACTCAGACTGGAAGATTCTCCAGCATATGCAATGGGTAACTTCCCTGGAGAAAACTCAGGAGAAGACCTCTTCACCCTCATGTACCGCCTAGACGCAACAGGATACACCCGTGAGCAGATTCAGGAATATATCAACAGTCTTCCTGACCCTGAGTCAAGGTACACCGAAGGCATCTTCGTAGGATACAGATGGTTCGACACCAAGAATGTCCCTGTAATGTACGCATTCGGTCACGGACTTTCATACGTAAACTTCGAATATGGAGATCTCACCTGCAGACAGAAGAAAGACAGGATTCAGGTAAGTTTCGATCTCAGGAATACAGGAGATATGGAGGCTGACGAAGTTGCCCAACTTTATGTCAAGAGACTTGACTCTAAGGTAGAGCGTCCGGAAAAGGAACTTGAGGCATTCGAAAGAATCACACTCAAGGCCGGAGAAACAAAGAAGGTCACCCTCGAGTTCCCAGTAAGCGAACTTGCACACTGGGACATGTCTGTAAATGACTGGGTTCTCGAACCTGGCAAGATCGAAATTCTGGTAGGATCCGCCTCTGATGACATCCGTCAGAGCATCCAGACTGAAATCTAGAACTGGCCACATAAAAAATCCGTGACTGGCTTGAATGCCAATCACGGATTTTTTATCTATCAAAGCATTACAGTTCCGGAGGAAGAGGTTTCTTCGGATTTTCAGGAATGCCGTAACTTATCAGTCTGTTAGCGGCACCTACTATGCTCTGTCCTCTCTCTCGAAGTTTCTTGTCGCACGCCTCGTAATATCTGAGGGCATCCTCCAGTTTCTCACCCATCTTCGCATGCGCTGTACAGAAATCAGACACACGTCCGAGCATCATCTCTGCAGCCGCGATGATCTGCTGTTGGTTCGCTACCTGCTCATGGCTCTTCCATGCAATGTTTATCATACGCAGGAAAGGCATCATAGTCTCCTCTGTGGTTATCAGGACTCCCTGCTGATATGCATTCTGCCACAGATTCCTGTCAGCCTCATAGGCGAGTCTCAACGCAGAATATACAGGCACGAACATTATGACATAATCCAGCATCCTGTGTCCAGGCTTAAGATATCTGCTGTAATCCTTCTTGGCAAGCCGACGCACCTGCTCCTTCATGGCCACAAGATTCCTCTGCATGGCATCTGCCTTAAGGCTCTCATCATCTGTCGAATAGTAGTCATACATCGCAGTCAGAACGACCTTAGAATCCACTACGATATCGTTTCCATCTGGATAATGAAGGATAAAGTCCGGCCGCATCCTCCGGTCTGTGTCTTCATTCAGAACTATGTTTCCATACTCGTCCCTCAGAGTCTCTTCCTTGTCGTAATCACGGCCTTCACGAAGACCTTCAGACGTGAACAGGTTATCGAGAATGACTTCGCCCCAGTTTCCCTGAGTCTTATTCCTGCCTTTCAGGGCATCAGCAAGATTATCCGCCTTGTCTCCAATCGACAAAGTCTGCTCCCTGAGAATCCTGATAGCATTGTCAAGGTTCTCCTTCATTCCCTGCGAAGTCTCCACATGAGCCTTTCTGTTCTGTTCAAAGGCTTCCCTCATGCTCCTGATATCCTTGTCAAGTCCGGCAGACAGATTCTCAAAGAGATTTCTGGCCCTATGCTCCAACTCTTCCTCACGGGCCTTGAGAACCCGCTCGCTCTCAGCAGTCATCTGCGCCTTTAGAATTTCCACCATCACAGCAGTATCCATAGTCCCTTTACGTGCATTAAGCAGGGCAGAAACAAGATACGTCAGCAGTGCTGTAATCAGTACCGCTGACGCTATTATGATTATCAATGTACCATTTGCCATAGGTACAAAGATACTTAAAGTATGCTTTATTGCAAAGAGAGAATCAAGCAACAGGTCTTATCGTATTATAACTATGAAGATCATCCGTCGCTGTGCTGAAGATCATCGCTTCATACAGTCGGAACTGCCCGGATGCCAAAGCATCATATATCATGTCATCATCGATTTCAGAAACCCAGGAAAGATTCTGGGAGCGCTCTTGCGCCGAAGCGATTGCTGTTGTCGGATTATTAAGATAATCCTCAATGAAACTGTTCATGACTCGGGATTTTAGTGTAATTTTTTCTTGTTGATTCCACCCCGAATCAAATGGTGCGCCAAACTGGAAAATTATTCCAAAAAACTCATATACCTTCTCATCACAGAACCTTTCCTGTCTGTCTGGATAATGAATGGAAGAGTCGAAAGGTCGAATGAGTCGAAGATACACGAAGCAAGGGAAGGATCAGAAGACAGGATATCATCTACATTGACCATCAAGACTTTAACCTTCTTATCAGAGGCCACGAGTTCACGAGCGGCAGCCTTCTCCCCTGCACATACATGACAACCGTCAGTGACGAACATGATATAATTCCTGTCGCCGCGCAATCTTCGGAGTCTGAACTTTCCAACCTTCTCCTTACCCTTCGAAAGCATGATACCCGGTACCTTAAGATCCGCCACAGATTTTCCCTGAGCGGACTTTGAAAGCAGGTCAGAGTACATCCGGGCCATACCTACCACCTTAAGAGAATCATCTCCGGACTTCCACACATCCGGTCTTGCAAGAATCTTGTCGTCAATCAGTCGGTCAAGTCCTTCCTTGAAGCCCTCTCCTCTTTGAAGGACGAGATAATACAGAAGATCACCAGTCATCTGCCTGAACATAAGAGTGTCACCCTTCTCCAATGTACTGGAGAGGATGTAGTCTGAAATAGCCGCAACATCCTCGCGCGAAGGTGCAGCATCTGCAAATATCCCGTCAAACAAGTTTACGGATTCCTCGCTGCCATACTCCAGTTCCACCTCATCAAATATGGCGTGGAGCATCTGAGAAAGAGCCTGAGCATCCAGACCACGGCCTAAAATAGTACCATCTGGAGCAATCAGAAACATACGTGGAGTCTGTATCACACCATATTTACGTTGAAAGTCCGAACTTATTTCAGGATCCCAAAGATGGGTCATACGTAGCGTCGGAGAATCAAAAGACAACTGATCGTCGATATATTTTTGCCAACTGTCCTTATCATCGGAGGCATAAACAGCATGAAAATCTACAGGAAAACCCTCATCCTCAAAAAGATGTCTCAACAGTATAGACTGAACTTTACACGTAGCACATGAGGTATCATAAAAGTAAAGAACGCTATATCTCCTCGAGTCAGTGCCATCATACAATGAGACAGGCTTGCCATCAATATCATACAACAGCAGTCCTGGAGCCTTGTTTCCTATCAGGGAACTGCGGTTGAACTCAGCAAAAACCTTGGCGGCGAGCATCTCTGCATCACTACGCATACTCACCTTTCCAGGCACGAACCACTTGTCGAAGATATGTATGGCCACAGCCTCGGAACCCATAACCTCAGAATCACGGTAATGTTCATAAGCAGTCAAAGAGACATGCTGACGCATAAGGGAGTCCTCACAAGACTCTATCAGAAAATCGCACTCTCCCTTCTGCACTTCCACTCCTTCCCTCTTGATGGCATCAAAGTACTCCTCCAGCCTCTCATCCAGAACTTCTGCCACTGCCGGATCCAATTCCTGAGCATACACAACCTCTGCCCCTGCCACCAGCAGCAACATCAGCACTCCGAGCATCCTGAGCGTCCATACTTTGAATTCAGTTCCCATTATTCTCACTTTTTAAATTCTGCCAGAAGGAAATATGTGCGGATTATAATTCCACTCCTTCCGGAACAAACAGAGAAGTATCTCCACCATGCTTGAGCAGGTCACGCACAGCAGTAGAAGATATATGGGCATACTCCTGAGCAGTCGGTATTATGATAGTCTCAATATCCGGCGCCAGTTTCCTGTTAGCATCGGCAATCGATCTCTCCGTCTCGAAGTCGATCATATTCCTGACTCCGCGCACTATATGCCTTATGCCCAGTTCACGACACTTGTCAATGGTCAGGTTATCATACTGGATGACACTTACTCCGTCCAGACCGGCGGTCGCCTGCCTGATTATGTCCATCCTCTTTTCATTAGGGAAAAATCCCCTCTTGTCTATATTGACCCCGACTGCCACCACAACCTCATCAAACATGGTCAAGGCCCTCTTCAGAATATTCAGATGGCCGGCGGTGAAGGGATCGAAAGATCCCGGAAACATTGCTATCCTTTTCATTTCTGCCTTTTTTTTCATTTATAACACCCAGTCTATCGGCTCTTTTCCCTGTGCAGAAAGCAAGGCATTTGCCTGAGAGAAATGACGACAGCCAAAGAATGCCCCTCGTGCCAGAGGAGACGGATGGGCCGCCTCAAGCACATGGTGTCTCGACCTGTCGATCAGGACACTCTTGCTCCTGGCAAAATTTCCCCACAAAAGGAAGACCACACCCTCACAATTTTCTGATATATATCTTATTACAGCATCCGTAAACTCTTCCCATCCGATCTTGCTATGAGAGGCTGCAATGCCTGCGCGTACAGTAAGAACCGCATTCAGCAGAAGCACACCCTGACGGGCCCATTTCTCCAGATCCGGATATCCGCTCATCCTCACACCAAGGTCTGATTCTATCTCTTTGAAGATATTCTTCAGCGATGGCGGAGCCGGAACTCCCGCTGAAACCGAAAAAGAAAGCCCATGAGCCTGACCAGGACCATGATAAGGATCCTGTCCAAGAATCACGACCTTCAGATTTTCCACAGGAGTCAGGTCAAAGGCCCTGAATATCTGACTTCCAGGAGGATAAATCGTCTGACCATCAGCCTTCTCCTTATGCAGGAAACGCACCAGCGACTCGAAATACGGTTTCCCGAATTCGCCCGCCAGCGCGTTTTTCCAACTTTTCTCTATACGTACTTCCATCAGAAAATATACTTGATCACTTCGTCTATATTGTTGACATAGACAAATGTAAGACCTTTTATGTAAATTTCCTTGATATCCTCCACATCTTTTCTGTTCTCCTCGGAGATCACAATGGTATGGATACCGGACCTCTTGGCAGCAAGAATCTTCTCCTTGATACCTCCGACAGGAAGGACTCTTCCGCGAAGCGTCATCTCACCTGTCATTGCAATACCGCTCCTGACCTTCTGTCCGCGATATGCGGAAACCATGGAACTCACCATGGTAATACCGGCAGACGGACCATCTTTAGGCACAGCACCTTCCGGAACATGGACGTGTATATCCTTTTCGATGAATTCCTCATACGACAGACCGGTAAGTTCAGGATGAGCCTTTATATACTGATAGGCTATCTGGGCCGACTCCTTCATCACATCACCAAGGTTTCCTGTCATAGAAAGATTGCCCTTTCCCTTGCTGACAGAACTCTCTATGAAGAGGATTTCTCCACCCATCGAAGTCCACGCAAGACCGGTAACTACACCTGGGGCTTCATTACCCTTCTGCACGTCATGCGAGTTGGTAGGAAGACCTAGGTATTCGCGAAGATGAGCAGGCTTGATCGTCTTGTAATATTTCTGGCGAAGTGTCATCTTCCTTACGCTCACACGGCATATCTTCGCAATCTGCTTCTCCAGACCACGCACTCCCGACTCACGAGTATATTCTTCGATGATCTTCGCCAAAGCCTCCTTACTGATATGAAGATAATCAGCGGTAAGTCCATGTTCCTTCAACTGCTTAGGTATCAGATACTTTCTGGCAATCTCCATCTTCTCTTCAGCAAGATAGCCGCTCACATTGATCATCTCCATACGATCCTTAAGCGCAGGCTGGATGGTGTCGATATTATTCGCCGTAGCGATGAACATCACATTTGAAAGATCATAATCTATATCCAGATAGTTATCATGGAAGGTCGAATTCTGTTCAGGATCGAGAGCCTCGAGAAGAGCCGAAGACGGATCACCCTTGAAGTCGCTGCTCAACTTATCGATCTCATCTAGAACAATTACAGGATTGGATGTACCGGCACGGTTTATTCCGTTCAGGATACGTCCCGGGAGAGCACCTACATATGTCTTCCTGTGTCCGCGGATCTCGGACTCGTCATGCACACCTCCCAAGGCTATGCGCACATACTTACGTCCCAAAGCCCTTGCAATCGACTTTCCTAGACTGGTCTTTCCGACTCCCGGAGGGCCGTAAAGGCAAAGAATCGGAGATTTGAGGTCACCTTTGAGCCACAGCACGGCAAGGTATTCCATTATTCTCTCCTTCACCTTGTCCAGCCCGAAATGGTCCTCATCCAGAACCTTCTGGGCATTAGAGACATCAAGGTTATCCACAGACTTCTTTCCCCACGGAAGATCAAGCATGAAGTTGATATAGTTATACTGTATGCTGTAGTCCGGAGAACTTGGATTGTACCTTTCGAGTTTTGCCATCTCCTTCTCGAAAATGTCCTGGATGTCCTGAGTCCATTCCTTCTGCTCGGCACGAGCCCTTAGTTGGGTGAATTCCTCCATCTCGTCCATTCCAAGTTCTTCCTGGATGGTCTTGAGTTGGTTGTTGAGAAAATATTCCCTCTGCTGCTGGTCTATCTCGGTCTTCACCTTCTGGTTGATCTCCTGCTTTATCTTCTGGAGTTCCACCTGAGTATCAAGAACAGACAGGAGTTTCATCGCCCTTGTATCAAGGTCTCCATACTGAAGGAGTTCCACCTTGTCCATGAAGTTTTCGACCTCTATCGTCGTCGCGATAAAGTTCACGAGAAACTCGAAATTATCGATACCCTTCAATGCATTTGCTGCCTCACGCGGAACAAATGTGGAAGTACGGATGATCTGCATCGCCTTTTCCTTCAATGAATCCGCGACTATCCTTGTATGAACATCTGCCTCTGGCACAATATCATCAAGATATCGGACCCGTCCGATCATATATGGCTCATAATCATATATGCTCTCCACCTCAAAACGCTTGTATCCCTGAAGGATGGCTGTTATCGTTCCGTCAGGCATCTCAAGAGTCTTCACAATCTTTGCCACCGTACCGAAACCGTAAAGGTCATCCTTTCGAGGATCTTCGACCGACAGGTCGTTCTGAGGTACGGCACCGATAAAGTTGTTGCTGTTCTCGGCATCTTCGATCAGACGGATGGATTTCTCTCGTCCTATGGTTATAGGATACACCGTTCCCGGGAAAAGAACAGCATTCCTGAGAGCAAGAATCGGCAAAGAATCCGGCAGTTGAGATTCATCAATCTTCATCACGCCCTCTCCCTGCATCACGGGGATGATGCTCACCTCTGCGCCTGCGGCGGATAAAATGTCATTCATTAATTGCTTCATATCTTCTAACGTATAATTTCAGTTCAATTACATGTCATACAAGAACAGATATCTGCCAAAATGGCAGACTTTCTTCTTGAATAAACATCTATATGTATATGGTCAATCTCTATGCCAATAGGCACACACAGAAAAACCTGACAAATTTAATGATTTTTAGCCACTTGATTTGTCTAATTAAAAAATTCAGCCTATCTTTGCAAGATATATCGACAAATAGTTTTTGATTTAAATTTTTAAAAGTAAATAAGTTATGACAAAGGCAGAGATCGTAAATGAAGTTGCTAAGGCAACCGGCATCGAGAAGGCAACAGTTCAGATTGTCATCGAGTCGTTCATGGAGAGCGTAAAGGGCTCGCTTGCAAAGGGTAACCCTGTATACCTCCGTGGATTCGGCAGTTTCATTATCAAGCATAGAGCAGAGAAGGCAGCAAGAAATATCACAAAGAACACTACCATGACTATTCCGGCACACAACATCCCAGCATTCAAGCCGGCTAAGGTGTTCGTTAACGAGGTAAAATAATTACAACAACAATAATATTTTAAAACCTTTTTAATTATGCCAAACGGAAAGAAGCATAAAAGGCACAAGATGGCTACGCACAAGCGCAAGAAGCG
>JAZRGY010000018.1:0-4208 GCA_045644485.1 Candidatus Cryptobacteroides sp.
GAGACGGGCACAAAAATAGGGGAGACGGCTTGACAGATAATCTGGTCAACGCCGAGAAATCCTTCATAATGTCCTATAAGGGCATCTGCAAGAATTCCTGTCAGCTCCTCGCGTATTACAATCAGCGTGTCCCGATGAATATATCCGGCAATAATATCTTCAATAACCTCGTTACTGGCAAGGATGTTTTTACTGTAAGCACCGTTCCTGGATTCAAATAGGGAATAACCGATGAAATCGATCCCTTCATGATGGCATTCGAAGAGCATGGCACACTCCTTTATTATCTTGTACCGCCTCTCAACTATCACCGAGCCTTGTTTGTCAAATGTCCTCCTGCACCATCCTTCGTCGCTCTCGGAAAGCCTTTCTCTGACAAAACGGATTCCTTTTCCGCTGCCAGACAACGGTGACTTCAGTACTGCACTTCCATTGGCTGATATGAACGCCTCTATCTCACTGAGATTCGTGGCAACGATTCTGTAATCCGGTCCAATGACTTGTGAATCCCCGAAGTTTAGGCATGAATGCACATCCAAGGCAAACTCACGCCTGGAGTGAGTACGTATGAACTGCAGTTCTTCTTCTGAAGGTAGGGTTGCAGGATCAACGCTTTCATTGATAAGTCGTTTCCTCAGAGAGTGATTCCATCCCCAAGGGATAATCTGCCGGCTCTGCTTGTTGGGCCGCTCCAGATGTTCCGACAGGTCTATGTTCTCTTTCGCAAATCCCACGGCAGACCTTGGGGGCACGAAGTTCTCGTCCCCATTGGCAATGCACAGGTCGTGCTCCGGATTAAAGATATAGATCTGCTTTGACATCTTTATAAGGGTTTATAGAATGCTTTCTGAGATAATTTTACTTGTACATCCCTTGACGCTCTTCCGGCGAGGAGAGAGACGTTGTGCCAGACGAACATCAGGGAGTTTCTTGAGGGTGCTGTCAACCCAATCGAAGCAGAGTTCTGCTTCCACAACGTCAATGTATGGGAGAACTCCTGCAGGGGGAGTCTTACTTCTGGGCATGGCTACCCGACACTTCTTTTCTGTGTTATAGAACCTTCTTCAGGCTCCAACTTCCCATCTTGTGACCGTTGTACTCAAACACCCGTTCATCGAATAACTCATATCCACGCTTGAGATAGAAGTTCAGATTCTTCTGCGAGTTGGTAAATAACACAACCTGCTTGCCGCTACGTTCGCGGATATAATTCTCATAATAGTCAATTAGTTGAGTCCCGACGCCGATGCCCTGCATCGCAGGATCTACGCTTAGAGAACTGACATACCAGATACCTGGACCTGTTTTCTGGTAATCGTGACAGGGCTGTCCTGCTGCAGCATCCATTGCTATCCAATCATCAATACTCTTCTTATCCGCGGCCTTATATACGTTGAGCCAGCCGTGAAGAATATAGGACAAGACCGAAGGTTCCTTGAAATCTGGATCATTGAGTTCCGCTGTTGCAACAATCTTTCCCTCCAATTTGGCTGAGATTTGATGAACTCGGTTGAAGTTGGTCTTATATGCATGCCAGATAATGGAAATCTCCACCCTGGCCCGTTCCTCTTGGTCCGAGAACCAGTTTGTAAAATACTCGTAATCGCTAAAAGCGCGAGCCGCCAGTTCTGCCGCCTGACGGAGTTCTTTTCGATTTAAGAGACCAAATTCAAGGGTCATATGATTTATGGAATTACGATTTACCTGTGTAAAGTTAGATAAATTCGATGAATTATAATGGATTTCTTTCTGATATTGTAGTCTGTATGATTCTTTCTCATTCGCTTCAGTGACTTCGTCGATTGCCCAATCCATCTTCTGACAGAAACACTTTGAATACACAGAAATCTATCGCACTCAATTTGCATAATCAACGGAAAATCTTAATTTGCAGAAGATAATGAAAGCAGAAGTTGTTATGAATAGCGTTAATATCTCATTACCAAAGTCAGATATGACTTTCCTAAGAAAACTCGCAAAGAACATGGGATGGGAGATTGTATCTGCGCCCAAAAAGAAGAGCGGAATTGAACTCGGCCTAGAGGATATCGAAGAGGATAGAGTGTATCAGGCAGAGATTGCAGAGGATTTACTTAAGCAGATTTTAGGTTAATGTATTCTATTGTCTATACCGGTCAATTAAGAAGTCCTTGAAACTATGTGTCAAGAGAGGACTAGATGCTTCTGCCTTGGCTCGGGCAGTAACCATTCTGCAGAAAACAGATCTTTGCCGGATTGGTTGTGATATGGAGACAGAATGATTTCGAACTGGAATTGATATTTGTTGACACCGGCACACATTCAGACTTGTTCAAAAAATAGTATAGATTCACCTTCGGAAACGGAGGTGATTTTTTTATGCAAATAGAGTCAGGCTGCTATTATTTAGAACTTCGTTTGTTTTCCTCCTTCGCATCTCGGCAACACAAGCACGCTTGATTGCACTCGGTTTTTATTAAGCGCAGTAGCAACGTCAACCGCACAAGCAACGCTTAACCTACCATAGGGTTGTTACCGATGCCGAGTTTCTTCCTGCGAAATGTGCGTCAGAGTGCATACGACCCATAGTGTCGGTCATACCGTATGAAGATGTACCGGCAGCCATATTCGATTTTTTGTGCACAACTTTTGAAATCATAATGAATTGGTTATCTTTGCGGAAAGTCGATTGATATGAGTAGAGAAGAGAAAAATAGGATTGCTTATTATATTGCGTGTATAGGTGCATTTGCTGAGAGGTTTTCGCTAAGTAATGCATTCGCATATAATTATCTCTTAAAATATAGTGGACTTAAGTTTATCTACGATTGCTATGAGTCTGAGCACACTCTGTCCATTGAGGATGCTGTAGAGGATATGTGTCAGATATGCAGACGAAACGGAGGAGAATTAGCATGAAACTGTATCACGGATCCAATGTCGAAATAGAGTATGTAGACCTGGCTAGAGGAAGGAGAGGAAAGGACTTTGGAAAAGGTTTTTATGCTAATCCTGACTATATGCAGGCTGTGGAGTTCTGCTCGAATGTGGTCAGAAGGGAAGGTTCAGGCATCCCGACAGTTACGTCATTTGAATTTGATGAGTCAGCATTAGGCATGTTGAATGTCAAGAGATTTGACGGATATACACAGGAGTGGGCTGAATTCATATTGATGAACAGGAATAACATTTCAGATAAGCCTGCCCATGATTTCGATATTGTCATAGGTCCTATTGCTGATGATGGAGTTGGTACTCTGATTCGTCGTCTTTCGAGAGGATTCATAACTTTTGATGCATTCTTGGAAGAACTTAAGTATAGCAAAGTCAGTATTCAATATTTCTTCGGAACAGAGAAAGCACTAAAATACCTTAATAAGATATGACACAGATAGAAAGACAATTCCTCATAGAAACTCTTTGCGAAGATCTTGTTCCAATGATTATGGAAGAATATAATCTGACAGACCGCGAGGCATTGGACAAATTATACAAATCGAATACATTTGCCAAGATTGAAGATCCTCAAACTGGACTTTATTATCAAGGTGCAGTTTATGTGTTTGATTTTTTAAAAGAAGAATTTTCAAAATAACTCTATATTGCGTCACTCTTCGGAGTGGCTTTTTTGTGACCATATGTGACCCGTCTGAAATAGGTCGCGTAACGGTCGCAAACATAAGTGTTCTGTCCACGATAAAGGGTGTTTTTGTGGACAGAACGCTGTTTTTGGTGGGTCTTGTCCACAGAATTGGGTATTTCCGTGGACAAAGTGACATATTGGAGCGGATAACAAAAAAGAGACACCCCCGAAAGGATGTCTCTGTAGATATCTGGTAATGAGATTCCTCGGCTCACTGCGTTCACTCGGAATGGCAGTGTGAGGATGACATTCCCAAAATTACTTATTCAGCGCAGTAGCAACGTCAACCGCACAAGCAACTGTACAACCTACCATAGGGTTGTTACCGATGCCGAGGAATCCCATCATCTCAACGTGTGCTGGAACTGATGAAGAACCTGCGAACTGTGCGTCAGAGTGCATACGACCCATAGTGTCGGTCATACCGTATGAAGCAGGACCTGCTGCCATGTTGTCTGGGTGAAGTGTACGGCCTGTACCACCACCTGATGCTACTGAGAAGTATGGCTTGCCTGCGAGCACGCGCTCCTTCTTGTAAGTACCTGCTGTAGGGTGCTGGAAACGGGTAGGGTTAGTAGAGTTACCA
>JAZRGY010000019.1:0-16022 GCA_045644485.1 Candidatus Cryptobacteroides sp.
AGCAAGCTGCCGCTTAATGCATATTTGCAGCTTCCTTCATCCACGAGAAACTTTATCCAGGTGATGACCTCCGGACATTTCTGAACCTCATCAAAGAATATCATTGTATTTGGCAATGATGTCTTCTTTTTTGTATGAGCAGATATGCGCAATAATACATCCTTGGCATTCTGTGAGCCCTTGAATATGCCGCACGCTGAATCATCTTCATAGAAGTTGATCTCAATGAGATTCATCTTTTGCTTTCTCGCATATTTCCTTATGGCTGAAGTCTTGCCGACCTGTCTTGCACCTTTGAGAAGTAAGGCAGATTTATTATTTTCGTAGTGCTTCTCAATGAAGTTGTCCAGTTTTCTCGATAGCATATCAGTATAATTTATATCCATATTAGATAGTATTTACACTTTTGCAGTGCATTATTCTTACAATGCATACATTTTTCCAATGCAAATTTAGGGAAATATTACATTTTTCCAAGAAAGTCTGATGGATGAAAAGCCAATAAATTATAGCGAAATGCATATTGCTTGAGTCAGTAGAATTGTTCAAAACTAGATTAGAGATCAGATCCGAGGTGTTTAAGGAGGTTTTTTATGGCTGAAAATCGAATTGGTAGTCTCTTAAAGGTTTTATAGCCAGACTTTGGTTAGCCTCATAATCCTCATATTACAAAATGTACAATATTGCTCTATCTAGCTTATTGAAAATCAGGACAATAATAAAAAGTTGTAATGTCTAGTCAGTTATTTGCCGATAGTTTCCTACCTTTGGACAGGCTTGACAGATGGTAAGAAACATTAGTTATTCATATCCGCTTGCAACCAAATTTTTATACCGATTATCTAGGGCGGGTTATTTAAGTGATTGACAATCAATTCAGTATGCCCTCTAGAGTGGTAATCTAGCGCAGCACTTAAGTTGCTTACATACAATTAATTATATGATTAAGGGTGGGTCAAAATGACCTACCCTTAATTTTGTTATGTATTGATTATTAGATATTTATCCGATGCGTCGCATGTCATATCCGGCCAATTCGTCGGCGGATTGATCCAATGTTCGCGAAGGCTCAACTTTTTATGGACAAAGGTTTCATTTTGCGGGTTCTGTCGACGAAATGCTGTGTTTTGGGGATGAGATAATCTGAGTCATAGCATTAATTTATCAATTGTCCAGGCAGATCCTTTACACAACGCACTGAGTAGGCATCGTGGGGAGCGCCAAATGGGTCAATCTCTATATCGTCGCTTGAGAATGTGAGATAATAGACCATCAGTTCTCCACCGCCATGGCGAAGCGACCAATATGCTCCGTGTGTGCCACGGAACGCGCTCGAACCGTCGCTATAGCGTAAGCCTGCAGCAGGGAGGAAGATACGCGGTACTAAGATGCTGTAAGGCAGCGGCCCCGAGAACCAACGTCCAACCTGTCCTGTTTCAGGATTGGTCACTAAATCCGAAGAGTGCTCGATAAGTTTATAGAAGTCTTTTATGTCAGGTAGTCTCCATCCCTCTGGACATGGATCATTGGCCTCGTTTTTATACATCTTGCCATCGTCAGTAAAATTGCACCACAGTTTCATGTCGTTTTCGCACCAGTTGAAAGGGGCTTGGTCAGACTTGGCATAAAAACGATCCGAATATTTGAGTGCCTCTTTTGGGGTAGTCGGTGGGTGGTATCCGCTATTGACCGGAGCCCAAAGAGTGTCGTTGACCCCTTTTTCAACCTTTTGCTTGACTTCTTGCTTAATGCTCTCTCCCAGATTCTTAAGGAAACTCTGCGCATGTGACTGTGTGCTGCATAATACTGCAAGCAACATTACAAAGGCGATTTGGATTTCATTGCAATAATATTTTTTATACTTGACAGTGCCTCTTTGATGCCTTCGATGGTATCGTTTTGTTTTCCTCCAGTTAAATGATTCTCCTTTATTTTATCTTTTTTATTCGGTTTGCCGAGGAAATGGCTCCTGTAGGACAGACATGTACGCAGAGATGGCAGCCGACGCATTTCTGACCGATGATCTTTGGCTTTCTAGTTTCATCGAAAGCGATTGCCTGATGTCCTCCATCATAGCATGATATGCTGCATCGTCCGCATCCGACGCAGAGTTCACGGTCGATCTTAGGGAATACCATTGTTTCTCTGTCCAGTTCAGAGGCCGGTGAGAAATCTTTTATTTTTTCACCTACAAGATCTGCAAGTTGGCTGATACCACGGCTTGCCATATATGTCTGAAGACCAGATATCAGATCATCTATGATTCTATATCCGAACTGCATTACAGAAGTGCACACCTGTACATTGCAACATCCGAGTTGGATGAATTCGAGGGCATCTCGCCATGTCTCTATACCTCCGATACCACTGAAGTCTATGTTTTTGATGATAGGGTTCTTGGTCATTTCAAGTATGTGACGCAAAGCGATAGGCTTGACCGCGCGACCTGAATATCCGGACACAGTCTTTCTTGATGTAACCTCAGAGCCAGGGGACATGGTTATGCTTTTGATGGTATTTATAGCGGAAATGCCATCGGCTCCCGCAAAGAATGCTCCTGTCGCGGGTACATTCATGTTGGTGATGTTCGGTGTCATCTTTGGAATGACAGGAATCGAAACGCTTCTCTTGACATATGCCGTATAGAATGTCACAAGTTCAGAATTCTGACCGACATCGCTGCCCATTCCTGCAAGACGCATCTGAGGACAAGAGAAATTTAGTTCCACAGCATCGACGCCGGCCTTTTCCGCCATCTTTGCCAATTCTATCCATTCCTCCTCCGTCTGTCCCATGATGCTCGCAACAACAATCTTGGACGGATAATTCTTCTTGAGACGGCTCAGAATGTCGAAATCCATATCGACAGGATTCTCGCTCAACTGCTCCATATTTCTGAATCCATAGAAATCACCTCTCTTGCTGCTGTGAACTGCATCAAATCTTGGAGAGACCTCATTGATTTCCTGGAAGCAGATGGTTTTGTAGAACACTCCGGCCCATCCGGCATCGAACGCTTTTGCAACCATCTCGTAATTTGTACAGACAGCAGATGATGCGAGGAAGAAAGGGTTTTCGCACGTCAAGCCACAGAACTTTATTTCAAGAGAAGGCAGAGGTTCCTGAGGAGAAACTATCCCGCTGTTGCGTACTGCTTCTGCCAGTGCCTTTATTCTGATAGGGCTGTCGTAATGAATACATGCAGACTCTGCTGCAGCAAGATCATCGGACGAACACTCCTCAATCCATTTCAAGGACTGAGATATGTTATCAAATCGCAATGAGCGGATGAAGCGGTCAGGCTGACCGGATGCACATGCCTTTGTACATGGTGCATTCTGGCACAACATACAACGAGCAGATTCTTCTGAAATAAAGATGGAAGTATTCATATCTGTACGGTTATTTTATATTATTCGGTATGACAAGATTCAGTATCACTCCAATCAGTGCAGCAAGACCAATGCCTCCTATTGTAATATTGCCAATGGCCAGTTCTGCTCCACCAATACCTGTTGTAAGGATAAGAGAAGCAATAACAAGATTACGGGTGTTGCCAAGGTCAACCTTGTTCTTCACGAGAGTATTGACTCCGACTGATGCAATTGTTCCGAAAAGGAGAAGCATTATTCCTCCAAGAACCGCCTCAGGGATAGTCTTGAGAAGTGCGCTTACCTTGCCAAGAACTGAAAACAGCAATCCGAATAAAGCGGCTATCCGGATTACCGCAGGATCCGCAATTTTGGTGAAGGATATTGCGCCAGTAACCTCTGAATATGTGGTAACAGGAGGCCCTCCAAATATTGAAGATGCAATACATGCCAATCCGTCACCTAACATTGTTCTATGCAGACCTGGGTCCTGAACAAAGTCCTTTCCTGTCACTTCATTAATTGCATAGATGTCACCAATGTGTTCT
Source organism: Candidatus Cryptobacteroides sp. (assembly GCA_045644485.1). GTDB lineage: Bacteria > Bacteroidota > Bacteroidia > Bacteroidales > UBA932 > Cryptobacteroides. The sequence goes on from JAZRGY010000019.1 coordinate 3,920, forward strand.
ATGACAGGTGCAATAGCGCCAGGAATCATGAATATTATGGCTTCCCAGCATATCTCCGGACGGACAAAAACCGGAAGAGCGAACCATCTAGCATCTAAAACAGGTTGAAAATCTACCGCTCCAAATAGTATTGAAGCAATGTATCCGACTATGATTCCTAAAAAGATAGGAATCAGACGGAGAACACCTTTTCCAAAAAGTGATACTATAACAGTCGTCAGAAGTGCAATGATGGCAAGAAGCCAGTTGCTCTTGGCCATATCTACGCCAGTTCCTGCCAAAGACAATCCGATAAGCATGATTACAGGACCGACAACAATAGGTGGAAACATTCGTGTAATGAATCCGACACCTCGAAGACGAATAAGAAGACTCATTATGCCGTATACAAGTCCTATTCCGATTATTCCAAACAGGGCTCCAGGCAAGCCATATAATTCTGTCGCTTTGATGATTGGAGCGATAAAGGCAAAACTGCTGCCTAAAAAGACGGGAACCTTTCCCTTTGTCACTGCATGAAAAATAAGTGTCCCTACACCAGCCGTGAAAAGAGCAACCGAGGGATCAAGACCTATGAGAAGAGGAACAAGTACCGTAGCACCGAAAGCCACAAACAGAAACTGTGCTCCAACTATTGTCTTTTGGATAGGATGCATTGTTTTTATGTGTTATATTTAGAATGGCCCAACAAATATAATAAAATACTCGCGTATCAGAATTACTTTATACTTTACATGGTTTGGTTCTTCTTGTAAGCGTCAAGGCCGCCAGAACTTACTTCTTATTCCTTATGTATAAGCATAATTTCTGCAAGACTTGCATCCGATGATCTTCTCGCCCTCGTAGAATTATTTGGTTTATGAGTCTGCCATATGACGGCCAGCCTCGAATGCATTCTGCAGGTCTTCCTCCCAATGAGCATCGCGCCATTGACGCTTTGCCTCTTCAGAGAAACCTGCGAGTTCATATCGGTCATAGTCATTCACCTGATAAGTGTTGTATGCAACGAGACGTTGCGGCTGGCCGAGTGCCCTTGTGATACAGAACTCCATGCTGTCGTAGCCGTTGCTGTTATTTCTCTCTGGTGTTCCGTTCAGTGTCTCAATCAGAACTACCGGCATCTGCTTAGGGGCAGTCATGCTATAGTCATTATATGAGAGCCATGGGAATGACAGTCTCTCAAGGAAGGCACGCATCTGGCCGGTGACTTCACCGAAGTAGATAGGGGAGCCAAGGACAAGGCCATCTGCTTGAGCGATTTCTTCTAAGATAGGGGAGAGCGTGTCTCTGAATCGGCATACATTGGACGCTCTGTCCTTCAGTTTGCACGCCATGCATGACATGCATCCCTTGTAGTCCAGGTCGTATAGCCTGTAAGTCTTAACCTCTATGTGTTCACCTGCTGACTGCGCTCCTTCAGCGAACTTCTGAAGCATCTGGGCAGTATTCATGTTCTTGCGTGGACCGCCGTCGATGATGATTATCTTTTTCATTTCAGTCATGGTTATTCTTCATCCGGTTGCTGACCTTCGTGTGCCTTCCACATGCATTCTGTAATCTTCATGTCTGTGAAGACTGCTGTGAATGACGACTCCTCAGGAGAGCATGCGTAGATTCCGAAGTTGATCTCTTCTGCTCCTTTGTACATGTGGCAGATGCGCATCTGGCTGAATGTGACTCCGTCAGTCGAGCACTCGATGCAGTAGTCATCGGCACGGCGTGAGAATCGATACCACATGGTCTTTACGTCAGCAGGAATGGCAGTCGTTGCCCAATCCGAGTATCCGTTGTTGGTGACTACGCTTCCAAGGTGTTGGAACTGTTCATTTTCATATTCCACAGATCCTTTGAGCCAGTTGTCGCTGTCAAGGTACATCACTATACCGCACTGGTCGAAACGATGATGGCTCTGAGTGAATTCCGTCTTCACGACGAAACTGAAATACTGTTCCCGTGTCTTCATCTGCAGTACAGGGGCATTGTCATTTCGGAAATGATAATATGTCCTCTGCCAGAGATCCGTATGCGGTGCTGTCGTAATCGTAAGAGTGTCTCCGTTGACTTTAAAACTTTGTGGTTCACGAGTCCATTCAAGGAGTTCCATATTGACCTTTCCTTCGTTGTTCAAGGTCTCGGTTACTCCGTCCACGAATTTACTTTCAGAGATGTTTGTACATGATGCCATGATAAGACTGAGAGATATTGCAAAAAATGCTGTTGGACGTTTCATTGTATATGAGTGAGTTTGTCAATGCGAATATAGCGATAAGGAATAGGAAATCCAACATCTTGCATTATCGTGACACACAAACCCCGATTTATCGGCCGTAATTTCCAGATACGGAATGTTTTTCATACTTTTGTGATATGCGATTCTATATGGAGAAAAAGCATTTGTACCTTGTTGCCGGTTTGATCTGGGGAATTCCGGGAGTAATCATCTCTATCAAGGGCATCAATGCGTATATGATCCAGCCGTCAGAAAATATCTGGTGGCTTTTGCTTATTACCGTTGGTGTCTTGTCCTGTTTCTTCCTGATGTTCAGCAGGATTGTAGACAAGTATTGTAAGAGGATAGCCTCGCTACCTGACAAGGTTCGAATATGGCAGACATTCCCGACTCGAGGATGGATTCTGCTTGTATTTATGATGGGACTTGGTATTACCTTGAAATATATTCCCCAAATTCCGTCAGAATTTACCGCATCATTCTATACAGGCCTCGGCCCTATGCTGTTGTTGTCCTCATTAAGATTTGTGGTTAATCTGAAGACTGCGGAATAGGCGTGAGACCGGTATCCCATATTTCTACATCACTTTTTCAGAAAGCAGGGTTATCGGATGTGTATTTTTATGATAATACCTTCAGCCCTACGATTGAAGCAATAAGAGTCAATGTGAACAGCATCCTCCAGAAGGTCACCGGCTCATGGAAAAAGAAGATTCCAACCAGCACTGTTCCAACCGCTCCGATTCCTGTCCATACCGGGTAAGCGACTCCTATGGGTAAAGTCTGCGTCGCTTTGGCCAGAAGTGACATGCTCACTACTGAGAAAACGATAAATCCTCCGATCCAGAGCCACCACTCCAGTCCTTCTACTGACTTGGCTCGTCCGAGGCAATAGGTGAAGCCGACTTCGCACAGGCCGGCTAATCTGAATTTACTTCTTTAGGAAAGTGAGTTTTGATCAGATTGGGGATTTTGCAGGACTGTTTTAGTTGTTCCATCCAATCCCATTAAAAAAGAGATGTTCTATATGGTCTTATTTAATTAATGGACAATCAATATGCCATTACCCTAGAGAGCAATAATTTGCTTGACATTTAAGTTACTGATTATAAGTTAATTAAGTAGTATACGGTAGGTTAAAAAGCCCTACCCTATATTACTTTATGTTTTGATACTCTGGCATTTAGGTGCAAACCAATATGAGTCATTGTCTCGATGAAAGTCACCATAGAATTTGGCGTTTTCATCCAAACCTCATATGCAAATGCTTTTGTGGTCTGTTCATGGCCAACTGAATGTGATATAGAAATCACGTTTTAAGTTTACAAAGATTTCGATCTTGTAAGTAAACTCAATGTTTATTTTGACAATTAAATAAGAACGACAGGAAAAAGTAATTATATTTGCATTGCTGTTAGGGGTGCTGGGCACTTTAGGCCCGGCTGAGATTATACCCTATGAACCTGATATGTATAATGACAGCGCAGGGAAACGGTATGGTATTCATTGTATGCAGGCTTGGATAAAGCCGTCTTCTCTGGGTTGTATAATAACTATAAGACAATGAAGACCACAATTTCCAACGATGTGCTTTCTGCAGCAATCGCTGCTGTGAGGACTAAGAGCCCTCTCGTGCACAGCATCACCAATTATGTTGTAATGAACAATTCCGCCAATGCATTGCTCTCTATTGGCGCTTCTCCTGTCATGGCTCACTGGAAGGATGAGATGGAGGAGATGACAGCGATTGCCGGAGCCTTGGTAATCAACATTGGTACATTGGATACTGAATGGATCGAGGGAATGAAGGCTGCAGGCCTTGCTGCATCTCGTAGGGGCACTCCGATCGTATTGGATCCCGTCGGTGCCGGAGCGACAAGCCAGAGGACAAACGCAGCATGGGAGATAATCAATCTTTGCAATCCGACAATCATCAGAGGTAACGGTAGTGAAATCATGGCCCTTGTCGATGCCAATGTGAAGAGCAAGGGTGTTGACAGCAGCGCTTCAAGTGACGATGCTCTTTCAGCAGCAAAGAAACTGGCAGCAGAAACAGGTGCGGTAGTCGTAATCAGCGGCGAAACAGATTATATCACAAACGGAGCAGAAGTCTTTACTGTAGAAGGTGGCAATCCTATAATGACATCTGTGACAGGCATGGGCTGTACCGCTACTGCTCTTGTAGGAGCATTTGCTGCTGTAGAGTCCGACGCGATGGTGGCGGCAACCGCAGCAATGGCAGTGATGAGCCTTGCAGGAGAAAGGGCCGCAGTCAATGCACGTGGCAACGGATCGATGCAGATGCACTTCCTTGACGAACTTTATAATCTGACTCCTGAGACACTTTAGAATATGGAGGATTATCTGAAACTGACAGGGAACTGTCGTTGGGCAGATCTTTGGAGGAAGTCGTTTCTGAGGCTGTCCATGGCGGCGTGACCGTAGTACAGTTGCGCGAGAAGGAAGCGTCGACAGGAGAATTCATCGGATTGGCCCGCAGGCTCATGAAACTGCTCAAACCTCTCGATATCCCGTTGATCATCAATGACAGAGTGGATGTAGCCCTTGCGGTGGATGCTGATGGTGTTCATATCGGTCAGAGCGACATGTCATATGAGGATGCCAGAAGACTGCTTGTCCGGATAAGATCATAGGTTTATCAGTGGAAAACTTCGAAGATATCGAGGCGACTAATGCTCTTGATGTGGATTATATAGGAATCTCTCCGGTATATGGAACCCCGACCAAGACCGATACCGCAGAACCGTTCGGACTTGAGGGACTCCGCAAGGCTGTGCAGATGTCCGTACACCCTACCGTGGCGATCGGTGGAATGAATGCATCAACAATCGGCGAGGTCATGGCGGCAGGAACTGATGGAGTCGCTGTCGTATCGGCAATCTGTTCAGCAGAGGATATACGCAAGGCTACTTCAGAGTTGAGAACGATTGTAGAAGCAAATGTCAGGATGAGTTGGAGCATGGAGGTCTGGAAAAAGTCTGCCAAGATATATGATTCCATTCTTGGGCTTGAATTTCTCAAAGAATTAGCGGAAGGAACCCTGTCCAATGATGCTTTTGGAAGATATATAGCCCAGGATGAGATATATCTGAAGAATTACTATAGGCAGATGTACATGCTTGCAGACCTGATGAAAGAGGAACAGGACAAGAATCTTTTCCTTTCATTTGCCCAGAGCGGAATGGAGGGTGAAAAGGCCTTGCATGAGATGCTGATAGAGAAGTATAGCATCGATACGGAAGTGGAATCATCAAAGGTTACATCAGATTACAATGCACATATCTGCGAAGGCATCGCTACCGGTAATCCATGCATTGCATTGGCGTCGGTGCTGCCATGTATGTGGATTTACAATCAGGTGGGACTCCATATCTTGAATCACTCGAAACTTGAAGGAAATCCCTACAAGGAGTGGATTCTTGAATATGGGCAGGAGGAATTCACTTTAGGTGTAAACAAGGTCCTGGCGATGATAGACGGATGGGCGGCAAAAGCCGATAAGCAGACAAGGGAAATGATGGATCATTATTATCTCAAGGCTGCCCTTTACGAATATGCATTCTGGGATTACGGATACCATGGTGATGGCAAGTCCTACGATTACATCGATTCATTGGAGGAATGGCTATGAGTAAAAGAGGAGAATTCGGCTTCATAGACTATATCAAGGCCAACTTTCCGGCGCAAGATGGTGCCATAGGAATAGGAGATGATTGTGCGGTCATGCCGGCTGGTGGGGGAGAACTGCTGTTTTCCACAGACCTCCTGATGGAAGGTGTACATTTCCTCAGGAACGAGTCTTCTCCGGAAGATGTTGGATGGAAGGCTGCTGCTGTGAATCTCAGCGATATTGCCGCCATGGGAGGGACTCCTGTGGCGACATTTCTCTCGATTGCTCTTCCAAAAGACGCTCAAGGAGAGTGGGCTGAAAGGTTCATCGAAGGATATACTCAGATCAGCAGGACGTATGATGTTCCTCTGTTGGGCGGAGATACAACCTCCTCTCTTAGGGATATTGCGGTAAATGTCGGAGTCTTGGGAAGATGTCCCTCAGGAAAACGATTGATGCGAAGCGGAGCCAAGGTCGGTGAGACTATCTATGTTACGGGGCCGTTGGGAGACTCTGCAGGTGGTCTTCAGGCTATTCTTAAAGACATACAGAGAACGAAAGAAGTAACCCGACTGATCGAACGTCACAAGCGTCCGGTCCCACGGATTGATACTGGCAGGATCCTGATGGAGTCCGGTAAGGTCGGAGCGATGATGGATATCTCGGACGGTATAGCATCAGATCTGAGGCATATCTTGAAGGCTTCCGGAATAGGTGCAGTCATTGCGTTGGACAGACTTCCATGCTCTCCAGAACTGGTTTCTGTATGTGCTGAACAGGGATGGGACAGATATGAACTCTCTACGAGCGGTGGAGAGGACTTCGAACTGTTGTTCACAGGTCCGGAAGGTCTGGAAAACGAACTGGATGTCAAAGTTTATCCTATAGGAAAAACAGTTCAAGGCAACGATCTGATATGGACTGTCAATGACAGGATAGTAGATTCTGATTACATCGGTTACAAACATTTTTAAACTATGAAAAAATACAACAGAGTACTGACCATCGCTGGAAGCGACTCCGGTGGTGGTGCAGGAATACAGGCAGACATCAAGGCCATAAGTGCAATGGGATGCTATGCAGCATCAGCAATCACTGCCATTACGGTACAGAATACCCTTGGAGTACAGGCAGTTCATCCTGTACCGTTGGATATTCTTGAAGGACAGATAGATGCCGTTCTTTCAGATATCGGTGCCGATGCGATAAAGATCGGCATGCTTCACTCTTCGGAGGTGGTCAATCTTGTTGCAGACATGCTCGAGAAGTATGAGATCAGAAATGTGGTTCTCGACCCGGTGATGGTATCTACATCGGGCCACAGACTTATAGAGGAGGATGCTGTGGAGGTCATCAAGGACAGATTGATGCCGCTTGCCCGGGTGATTACGCCAAATATTCCTGAGGCGGAGATTCTTGCCGGTTGCTCGATCTCAAGCGAGGAGGATTTTGATGAAATAGCCCGTAAGTTATCCGGGAATGCAGATGTTTCAGTTCTTCTGAAGGCCGGCCATCTCAGCGGCGACTCTCTGGTGGACTACTTCTACAATGCAGAAGATGGGACCATGACGAAATTGCCGTCAAAACGCGTCCATACCAGGAATACACATGGTACTGGATGTACTTTATCTTCAGCCCTCGCAGCGGCTCTATCTAGTGGACAAGATTTGACTACGGCTGCCAAGTCTGCAAAGGCGTATATAGAACAGGCAATAATTGCTGGAGCAGAATATGAGATTGGCAATGGTCACGGACCGGTAAATCATTTCTTTCGTCAGGAACCAACATAGGGCAGGTCTTTTAAACCTGCCCTATGTTGGTTTGATATATAAAGTTGCGGTTTATATAATTAATCTGAATTTACGTCACTTCCGACGCTGCAATGTGCCGGCACTCATTGTCGGTGAGTGGATAAAGCATGTCTACAAGGAGGTAGAATAAGAAAAAATTCATACTTTACAACAATTGTAAATCCAAATGTAGATAACCTGTTTTTGGCCGTCGTATTGATTTTATCTATTTTTACGATAGAATATGAGCGTTAATAAAGGCTTTATTCATACTATCCCAATTATTTATAAACTAAATTAGTGTAATGAAGAAACTCTTATCTAGGATTGCAATGGCTGTAGCAGCCGTTCTCCTCCTTGCCGGTTGTGGTATCAGCCAGAACCTTACTTCGAACGCAAACCTGAATCAGACTAATGTTGTTCTGTCGCAGAAGAATTTCCACGTAGTTAAAACAGTAGAAGCAGAGACTTCTGCCACATATGTATTCGGAATTGGCGGAATGAACAAGAAGGATCTTTACAATAACGCTGTTGCAGAACTGACAAAGAAGGCTAACCTCACTGGCTCACAGGCATTGGTTAACGTTACAGTAAAAAGTTCTGCTAAAGTGATTCTTCTCTTTGGTAAAGTAACTTATCGTGCAGAGGCCACTGTTATTGAATTTGACAAGTAAGAACTGAATTATACATAAAAAGTGTGGCACACTTTTTTTATACTGTAAATTACGCGTGATGAGTTATTTCATAATATAATGCAACAGTAAATCATCAATTGATTTTATTCAGAATCATCGTAGAGATCAATTTTCCATTCTTATCGTAAGTGATTTCTTTCACCAGACCGATGCCATACGCATACCATGACTTGGTTTTCTCTACCTCCTTCATCATCATAGCCTTTGTACTTTTGGTCTCTTCCATGACAAAACAATCAAACAATCCTGCTCCAGTCTGAATTTTCTCTGTGCCGACAATCCTTCGTTCCTCGCCAACTATCGTCATGCTCATTATACTGAACTTGAACTTGAATTCGTAATCTGGTAGTTTTCCTACTTTAGGATAACGTGGTATGCCTCGTATTTCACCGGATGTCTTGGTATACTGGGATTGTATATGTTCAAAAACTGCCTTAACTTGCTCTTCTGATAGATCCGGATAGTCCTTCTTAATGCTGTCGCCGAAAAAATCGTCTAATATCATTGTACTTAAATCCACCATGAATTCTCCATCCTTGAAGCGATAAAACATAAAACTCCTGGTGGTATCTTTTGGGGATGCAACAGGAACTTCTTCAATACGCAACTTTATGCTGCCATTCACTGCATCTCCCGCCATAGATTCTACAGAATTGTAAACAGTTGCTGTCTGTTTCCCGTTGTTATCTGTTTCTATATACGACCACATGGCAGTCTTTGGGTTTGGAACAAGGTAAACAGCATCTTGAGCATTATCATTATTTTATGCATTTGCTTCATGACATATACTCAAACAGATCGTCGATATAATAATAGCAAAGATTCGTTTCATAGCAAATTCTCATTAATTTTCGCAAGATAGAAATAATTTCTCTTATATGTTATATTTTATTTGACATTACGTTTTATTGCTGATATACTTCGTTTTCAACCGCGCGTTTAAGTGATCCATTTTGACATAACTGCTTATCTTTGTAACCATGGAAACAAATTTAACTGATATAGACGGTAAGTCCAAATTCAAAGACGTCTCAATCGCACCTATGCATAGTTGCGAACATCTGCTGAACGCCACTATGGTGAAGATGTTTGGTTGTCACCGTTCAAGAAATGCCCATGTGGAGAAGAAGAAATCCAAGTGTGACTATATCCTTGACGTGGAGCCGACTGCTGAGCAGGTAGCACAGATTGAAACAAAGGTCAATGAGGAAATCTCCAGGAATCAGGATGTTACCATTGTAGATCTGAGCAAACTTCCAGAGGATGCCTCTGAGACTCTTCGCATAGTGAGAATAGGTGACTATGATGCCTGTGCATGCATCGGTGCTCATGTCAAGAACACCTCCGAAATCTGTACATTCAAGATAATCAGCCACTCTTATGAAAGCATATACTTACATAGAAAAAGGTCGCTTTGAATTAGTGGACAAAAAAAAGCCGCAGATACTTGACCCCAAAGATGCTGTGGTAAGAGTTACTCTCGCCAGTATCTGCTCAAGTGATCTGCATATAAGGCACGGAAGAGTCCCTAGAGCCATACCAGGTATTACTGTCGGTGATGAGATGGTCGGAATTGTTGATGAGGTAGGTACAGATGTGAAGGCTGTAAGACCCGGAGATAGGGTGACTGTCAATGTGGAAACATTCTGTGGTGAGTGTTTCTTCTGTAAGAATGGATATGTAAACAACTGCACCGATCCTAATGGCGGATGGGCGCTCGGATGCCGTATCGATGGCGGGCAGGCAGAGTATGTACGTGTCCCTTATGCCGATCAGGGTCTCAACAGGATTCCGGATAGTGTAAGCGATGAGAAAGCCTTGCTGGTCGGTGATGTACTTGCGACAGGATACTGGGCAACAAGGATATCGGAAATCAAGAAAGATGACACCGTCCTCATCATCGGCGGCGGTCCGACGGGAATCTGCACTCTTCTCTGTGTAATACTTAAGAATCCTAAGAAAATCATCCTCTGCGAGAAATCATCCCAAAGGCAGGCTTTCGTCAGACATAACTATCCTTCTGTAGAAGTGGTCACTCCCGAGGAATGTCTGAATGTGGCGAAGAGTCTCGAAAGGGGAGGGGCAGATGTGGTAATTGACGTGGCAGGAGCAGAAGATACCTTCCAACTCGCGTGGCAGTGCGCCAGGCCGAATGCCATCGTCACTGTGGTCGCCCTATATGACAGGCCTCAGATGCTTCCGCTTCCTGATATGTACGGAAAGAATCTTACTTTCAAGACAGGAGGAGTTGATGGCTGCGACTGCGCTAAGATACTCTCATTGATTGAAGAAGGTAAGATAGATACGACTCCGCTTATTACTCATAGTTTCCCACTCTCACGAATTGAGGAAGCATATCGTCTTTTTGAGAACAAGGAGGATGGTGTGATCAAGATTTCAATTACAAAGGGATAACACGATGAGTATGAAGCGTTTTGAATCAATGCCGTGGGTGCTGACGGCGAGAAATTAAAATGACTTTCTGCCGGACAAGGCACCTATCGTTTGGTCATAGTGATCATAAAGGTTACCGCCACTACTGAAATCAATATACCTGTGATGATATTCGAGGTGAGTGCCTCTCCAAAGACGAGTGTACCGACTAGAATTGCCGTAATCGGTTCAAATACACCCAAAACTGAAGCCTTTGTTGCTCCGATATTTCTGGTAGAGATTGCTAAGGTCGCCGTAGAGACGATTGTAGGCAAAACGGCAAGTCCTATGAGATTTATCCACGCCATTCCTCCATCGAGCACACTCATGATTGCTATTCCGGAAAGCGAGCATTTGGTAAAGAAGATAACCGTTCCTACCAGTAAAGCATAGAAAGTCAGCAGGGAATTCGAGATTGAAGATATGGTCTTGCTTCGGTTGATGATGACTATGAAGAGCGCATAGACAAAAGCCGACGCTATCGAGAACCATACTCCAACCGGATTAATCGCCTCCAAGCCTGTACCTCCAGTCATTATCATCACTCCAGCGAAGGTGGCTCCGATTGATAGCCATACCGGCCATGAAGGAACGACCTTGAGGAAGACCATGATGATTGCAACCATGACAGGATATAGGAATATCAGCGTGGTCGCCAGGCCTGATGCGATGTATTTATATGCTTCGAATAAGAAGGTGCTGCTTGCAGTATAGAGCAATCCCAACGTGAGAAGGATTCCTGCTTGCTTGAGAGTAATCTTGAAGTTTTCTTTCTTCATCAGCAGATATGCACCAAGCAGAATAACCGCAATGCCATACCTGAAGAAGAGGATGGCTTCAGTGGAAGCGCCATTGTTCATCAGGGGTTTCGCAAAGAGGGGATTCAGTCCATATGTGATGCCGGTGATGATGCCGGCCGGGTAGCCTATGATTGCATTCTTGCTTACTTTAGCCATATATGTATCTTAAAAAAGAAAAGCCTCAGAGTCTCAAAATCTCATCCACTGGCCATGATCTTCCTTGTGTGCCGGTCTTATAACAATGCTCATATAACCATCATCGTTTTGCCAATTTTGTTATATCTCTGCATTCAATGGTGGCCTTCTTATATCCGTTCTTTGTCACTGCAATCATTGCGTCTGCAACTTCGCTCATCCTGTTCCACATTCTGACAACTTTGAAGAACGGGTACATCGCCCAGAAGAAGTACTGCATCTTCTGGATTCGCTTCTGGCCTTTGTATCTCCACATGATGCACGGACGGAAATTATATACGCCCTTGAACGGCATTGCAACAAGTGCATCCTCGGTGCTCTTCTTGACG
>JAZRGY010000020.1:0-30339 GCA_045644485.1 Candidatus Cryptobacteroides sp.
GGGCGTTGTAGGTTTGCCCGTTAATCTCGGCCTTCAAGATTTTAGTTGGCAACAACTCTTATGCACTCGCTGCGTAGTCTGCAAAGCACACTACCTTAATCCGCGTCGCCAAGGCTGCGACGCCGACGAGTATCCCTCCAGCCTTTAGGCCGGTTATGGCTGGAAACCGGGGTATCATCCAAACCGGATGCTCGGGAGGACTCCTTTAAATCCCGCTAAGACTTAGAGGATAAGCGTACGATGGCCTGTCTTCCGGCAGCCGTGCGTCGAAAACCAAAGGCAGACTAAGCGTGTAGAAAGCCCTCTGGTGCGGTGTTTGGACGGCGGTTCGAGTCCGCCCATCTCCACATGGAGACACAATGGTTCGCGATAAGGGTGTCATATGGTAGAGTGATGAAATTCTGCTCTCAACTGGAGGAGGTTGGGGTGGAATTTTTTGTTCCTATGTGTCGCAGAAAGGTGATCCGAGAAGGAAAGACCTTGACTTTGAGGGTTCCTGCTATATCAAATCTTTGCTTTGTCCGTTCTACAAAGCCCTTTATCGACGAATATCTCAAAGGATTGGGCGAAAACCGCTCTGCCCATTTCATGTGGGATAAGGCGACCCGTAATCCTATAACTGTTTCTGACAAGGCGATGGCCGATTTCATGCAGGTGTGCCAGGTGATGTCTGACGATGCCTTGTATCTCAAGGAAGTTACTTCCAAACTTCGTGAGGGACAGATGGTACGTGTTGTCGAAGGACCTTTTAAAGGGGTGGAAGGAAGGATTATACGCATCAAGCGTTCCCGTCGTGTGGTGGTGGAACTTCCCGGACTTCTGGCTGTGGCTACCAATTATGTCGATCCTCGTTTTCTGGAGGTCATATAGGTTCACTTTCGGTCAATAGCGTCTGTTTTTTTCGGGGGGGGGTAATTCTTCGCCTGACAACTTTCATTTCAGGTATAAATTATTTATCTTTGTGAGTGTTAACCAAACGAATAGATGCTGAATTGTGCGATGCTGCTGGATAGCGCAACTCGATTCGGCCTTGGGAAAGGCATCCATATCTTGTCTTGTGACGCTAAGAATAGGGAATTCTTGGTGTCCTTGATTGGTGTCTATTCTATTCATTTTGTTGGTGTTATATAGTCCCTTGTGTATACGACGGGGATTTTGTGTAATTTGAGATTGTGTATATGGAAATAATTGAAAAGTTTGTCTCGAAGTTCCGTCTAGACAGATTCTTTAATTCAAAACTTGTTCTGGCGATAGACCTTCTGGTTTCGTTTTCTGCCTCAGTGTGCACTCTTATGTTTGTGCGCCTTTTGTTGTCGGATTACGGGATCACTACAAGATTCATTCTGACATGGCTTGGTCTGTCATTTATCCTTTCTATGGTCTTCTTCATCGCGTTGAAGACCTATCGTACCATTATACGCCACTCGACTCTTAAGGAGTTCGCTAAGATCGGTGTCGCTTCGTTTCTGAAATCCCTGCTTGTTACGCTCATAATGTTTTCCCTTCCTTTTGCGGATACATACTATGCCGTATTGGGATTGATGGATATGTGCCTTACCATCGTTCTGCTTCTGATGGTCCGCGTAACGATGATCGTTGCGTATGATGCTCTCAGAGAAAAGGTCATTTCATCCAGGAAGAGAGTAAATGTGATGGTATATGGTGTGGATGACAAGTCTGTGGCTACTGTGACACGACTTGCCAACTCTCCTCATTACAATGTTATCGGTTATCTGAATTTCGGACGAAGACTGCGCGGTCAGAATATAAACGGAATCAAGATATTCTATTTTGATAAAAAAGAACATATTGAGTGGTTTCATGAAAGATTCTTCGTCGATGCGATTCTTTTTGCACGCGAGGAGGATGTCAAGAAGGAAGCAGACAGACTGATGGATTATTGCCAGCAGGCAGACGTGAAGGTGTTGGTCGCTCCTACTATCGACGAGGTCGTGGATGGAAAGATAATGAAGTCCTCTATCCGTGAGGTCAAGATTGAGGACCTGCTCGGTAGGGATGAAATCAAGATTTCGATGGAGGAGATTGTCAGAAATTTCAAAGGAAAGACAATCATGGTGACAGGTGCTGCAGGATCCATCGGTTCGGAACTTTGTCGTCAGTTGGCTTCTTTCGGCCCGGAGAAACTTGTGCTTTTTGACAATGCAGAAACGCCTATGCACAATCTTCGTCTTGAACTTGAAGAGAGATTCAAGCACCTGGACTTCATACCTGTGATAGGGGATGTTAGACAGAGGGCAAGGCTTGATTTCGTATTCCGTAAACATCACCCTCAGGTCGTCTTCCATGCTGCAGCCTATAAACATGTGCCTTTGATGGAGGAGAATCCATGCGAGGCTGTGCGCGTGAATGTTGCAGGTTCTAGGAATGTTGCAGACAAGTGTATCGAATACGACGTGGAGAAGATGGTGATGATTTCTACTGACAAGGCTGTAAATCCTACGAATATAATGGGATGTACAAAGCGTCTTGCTGAGATTTATGTACAGTCTTTGGGACTTGCGATAGAGAATGGAGAAGTCAAGGGACGCACGAAGTTTGTTACTACACGATTCGGTAACGTGTTGGGTAGCAATGGATCGGTTATCCCTCGTTTCAGAGAACAGATATCCAAGGGAGGTCCTCTGACTGTTACTCATCCGGAGATTACAAGGTTCTTCATGACCATTCCTGAGGCGTGTCGTCTTGTGATGGAGGCTGCAACGATGTCGACAGGCAATCAGATCTTTGTCTTCGATATGGGAGAGTCTGTAAAGATAGATACTCTCGCAAAGAAGATGATCACTCTCGCAGGTTTTGTTCCGAACAAGGACATCATGATCGAGTATACAGGTCTCAGACCTGGTGAGAAACTCTATGAAGAAGTGCTTTCGAACACAGAGAATACTGACCCTACCTCGCACGACCGTATCCGTATCGCTAAGGTTCGTGAATATGCCTATGATAAGGCAGAGGAAGTTATGACTGCTCTTGAAAAGATGTCCATGGATGTAGAGATTCCTCAGATGGTCCGTCTGATGAAGAGTACTGTTCCTGAGTTCATTTCCAAGAACTCGGAGTATGAGAAATATGATAAAGAATAAACAATAAAATGATTAAAAGATTATCTACAGTAATTTTTGTAGCATTCGCACTTGTCATGGCCTCTGTGCCTGCGAGGGCACAAATGACAGATGAGGCTGTCTATAACTATGTAAAGGATGGCCTTGCTACAGGAAAGTCGCAGGATGCTCTTGTGATGGAACTTGTATCCAAGGGAGTGACAAAAGAGCAGGCTCTCAGAATCCAGCAGACCCTTCAGAGCAAGGGAACTACAGGTGCTATCCGTGATGCCGGTGTACAGGAGAGGGTCCGCAGAATGACCGGAACCATGGTTGGCCGCGAGAACGAGAGCATGAACTCGATAACAGGCCAACTTAACGAAATGCCTGACTCCCTTTTCAAGGACGGAAAGGTAAAGACCATAGAGCGCGACGGAGAGATTTATGTACTTCAGGAGAAGAAGGACAGCATTGTGCCTGTTTTTGGCCATAACATATTCAGCAACAAGGATCTGACCTTCGCTCCGAATGAGAATCTTGCTACGCCTGAAAACTATAGACTCGGACCTGGCGACGAGATCATAATCGATATCTGGGGCACAAACCAGAATACAATCCGACAGACCATATCTCCTGACGGATTCATCAACGTAGAGGGTATAGGACTTGTCTACCTCACCGGTATGACTGTCAAGGAGGCTGACAAGTATATGCGTCAGCAACTCAACAAGATCTATTCAGTTGCAGGTGAGGATGCCCAGTCGGATATCAAACTCACTCTTGGTGCCTTGAGGACTATCCAGGTCAACGTGATGGGAGAAGTGAAGGTTCCGGGAACATATTTCCTCTCATCTCTTTCTTCGGTATATCATGCACTTTATAGAGCCGGTGGATTCACTGACCTCGGAAGTCTCCGTAATATCGAACTCATCAGAAACGGAAAGAAGATCGTCGATGTCGACGTGTATGATTTCATAATCAAAGGTCAGTCTCCTGACGATGTGACCCTTCAGGACGGAGACATCATCCTTGTTCCTACTTATGAGATGATCGTCGATGTTGCAGGAAACGTAAAGCGTCCGATGAAATATGAGTTGAAGGACGGCGAGACAGTAAGGTCGCTTCTTGATTTCTCTGGCGGGTTCAGAGGGGACGCCTATACTAAGAATGTAAACATCATACGTCGTAATGGCCGTGAGTATCAGGTGTATACGGTAATGGAACCTGATTATGCGTCGTTTAAGATGATGGATGCAGACTCTCTCACTGTGGGAACCATCATCGACAAGTATGAGAACAGGGTAGAGGTGCGTGGAGCAGTCTATCGTCCGGGAACATACCAACTTTCTGAGCAGATCAACACTGTGGGCAAACTCATCGACATCGCAGACGGACTCAAGGGAGATGCATTTACCAACAGAGCCATCATCCACAGAGAGAGAAGAGACCTTACTCTGGAAGTGATTGCGGTGGATCTTAAGGCGATCCTTAACGGTACTGCTCCGGATGTTGCTCTTCAGGAAAATGATATCCTTTTTGTTTCAAGTATCCACGATCTTAAAGACTTGGGAATCGTCACTGTAAATGGTGAGGTAGCACGTCCGGGAACATTTGTATATGCTGATAACATGACTATCGAGGATGCGATCATCCAGGCTGGCGGTCTTCTCGAATCGGCATCTACAGCCAAGGTCGATGTCAGCCGCAGAATCAAGGATCCTAATAACAACGAGGCTATCGATACCCTTGCGCGTACATATACATTCACTATAAAGGACGGTTTTGTGGTCGACGGAACAGAAAGTTTCGTTCTTCATCCGTATGATCAGGTCTATGTAAGAAAGAGTCCTATATACAACGAGCAAGGCCATGTCATCGTGGACGGTGAGGTCCTTTATCCGGGCTCATATGTGCTTTCTCAGAAGTCCATGAGACTCTCAGACCTCATAATGCAGAGCGGAGGTATCACAAAGTGGGCATATATCCAGGGTGCTAAACTCGAGCGTGAGATGACAGAGGAAGAGAAGGCAAGACAGGAGTCTACCATCGAGTTCATGAAGAACTCAAAAGACTCTCTCGACGTGAAGAAACTCGATATCGAGACCGTATATACAGTCGGAATCAATCTTGCTGCTGCTCTTGCAAGCCCGGGAAGCGACGCTGACGTGGTACTCAGGAACGGTGACAAACTCATCGTACCGGAACTCATCAACACTGTCAAGATCTCCGGAAACGTGATGTATCCTAACGTGGTTTCATATAATCCTCACATGGCTGTCAAGGATTATGTTACGATGGCCGGAGGCTATGGTTTCAAGTCAAAGAGAAGCCGTGCATACATCATATATATGAACGGTACTGTCGCCAAGGCAAGAAAGAACTCAAAGGCGATAATCCAGCCTGGCTGCGAAATCGTCGTTCCTGCCAAACGTGAGAGCGAGGCCGATCTTCAGACATTCCTCAGCCTTGCACAGACATCGTCATCGATCGCTACAATGCTCGCGACAATCTACAATATGATTAGATAATGCTTGTTTATTGTCATTTCGAGCGACCGAAGGCAGTTGATAAATTGAATCTTGTCATTTCGAGCGACCGGAGGTCGTCGAGAAATCTCTAAATAACAGTTAAATATGCAAGAAAACATAAATAATCAACCATACCTCCCCGACGAAGAGGAAATCGACATCATGGAACTCATCTCCAAACTCTGGAAGCGCCGTTCCATGATAATCAAGTGGTGTGTCATCGGTGCAGTCATAGGTCTTGTGGTGGGATTCAGTATCCCTAAGACCTATAAAGCATCTGTAACTCTTGCTCCGGAGACTGAGCAGAAAATGGGCTCATCATTAGGCTCTATTGCCTCTATGATGGGAGTTAATCTCGATAATAGTGTAGATGCCATCAGTGTAGAGATGTTTCCAGATGTTGTGGCTTCCACACCTTTTATATGTGGCCTTTGGGATTTACCAGTTGAGTTTGAATATAGAGAGGGAATTGTAAATACGACACTTCTCGATTATATGCTTGAATATCAGAAGTACCCGTGGTGGACATATGTCATAAAAATGCCTTTTAAAGTTATGGGGTGGATTATGTCTATTGGCGATGAGAAAGAATTGGATGAAATGCCTGCCGTTCTTGATCCGCAGAACCTTCCTAAGGAAGTCAGAGAAGTTATTAAATATTTCAGAGAGAATATTTCAGTAGAGATAGATAAAAAGACCGGTAAGACTACTATTTCTGCAGAAATGCAGGACCCCTTAGTTGTTGCGACAGTGGTCAACACAGTGATGGAGAATCTTAAGACATATATGTCGAATTATCGTACTTCTAAGGTCCGTCAGGATGTTGAAAATCTTACAATGATTTATGAACAGCGAAAGGCTGATTATTATGAGGCCCAGCAAGCGTACGCCCAATATGTAGATGCGAATAGAAATGTAGCACTGCGTAGTGCAGAAGCAGAGAGTGAAAGACTCCAGCAAGAAATGAATTTAGCATATCAGGTATATTCACAGGTTGCAACCCAACTAGAGGCGGCTCGTATTAAAGAACAGGAGGCAAAGCCTGTATTTGCCGTTTTGGAACCTGTCAGTATTCCTAATCGAAGGTATGCTCCAAGCAAGGTTAAAATGCTTGTAATTTTTACATTCTTAGCCGGATGTTGTGCAGCAGGATGGGTACTATTGGGCGAAGAATATTGGCAGAAATTTAAGAATAATTTATAATTAATAGATGAAAGGAATTGTACTTGCTGGTGGAAGTGGCACTAGACTGTATCCTATAACAAAGGGAATATCGAAGCAACTGATGCCAATTTATGATAAACCGATGGTTTATTACCCGATCAGTGTGCTGATGCTTGCGGGCATCCGTGAGATTCTGATTATCTCGACACCGTTCGATCTGCCTGGATTCCGCAGACTTCTCGGAGACGGTTCGGACTATGGTGTACGCTTCGAGTATGCAGAACAACCGTCACCGGACGGGCTTGCACAGGCTTTTACAATTGGTCGTGAGTTCATTGGAGACGATGCAGCCTGCCTTGTGCTCGGAGATAATATCTTTTACGGAAGTTATTTTACCCCGATGCTTAAAGAAGCAGTACGTGCCGCAGAGGAAGATAAGAAGGCGACCATCTTCGGTTATTGGGTGAATGATCCAGAGCGCTATGGAGTTGCAGAGTTCGACAAGGACGGAAACTGCCTCAGTCTTGAAGAAAAGCCAAAGGAACCGAAGAGCAACTATGCTGTACCAGGACTTTACTTCTATCCGAACAAAGTCGTGGAAGTTGCAGCCAATATAAAGCCTTCAGCAAGAGGAGAGTACGAGATTACAACTGTGAACCAGACTTTCCTTCAGAAAGGAGAACTCAAGGTACAGACTCTCGGACGAGGCTTTGCATGGCTTGATACAGGTACACACGACTCACTCTCTGAGGCCTCGACCTTTGTAGAGGTCATAGAGAAACGTCAGGGCCTCAAGATTGCCTGTCTCGAGGCCATCGCGTACCGGCGTGGATGGATTACCGAAGAGCGCATGCGCGAACTTGCACAGCCAATGCTCAAGAACCAGTATGGTCAGTATCTTCTTAAAGTTATAGATGAAAAGAAAAGGGAAATAGATTCAGACACACTAGCAAAACGATAGGAAAGATGAAGCGCAATATTATCATAACCGGAGGTGCAGGGTTCATAGGCAGCCATGTTGTTCGCCTTTTTGTGAATAAATATCCGGAATACAATATTATTAACCTTGACAAACTTACCTATGCCGGTAATCTTGCCAATCTTAAGGATATTGAAGATAAACCGAATTACAAGTTCGTAAAGATGGATATCTGCGACTTTGAAGCGTTCTATCAGTTGATGCAGGATGAGAAGATAGATGGTATTATCCATCTTGCTGCAGAGTCACACGTTGATAGATCGATCAAGGACCCTTTCACTTTTGCCAAGACAAACGTAATGGGAACTCTTGCTCTTCTTCAGGCTGCAAAACTCTATTGGGAACAATTCAATTACGTCATGCCCGACTCTGATCAGACATCTGATGGTATTCCGTGCCGTTTCTACCACATCTCTACTGACGAAGTCTATGGTGCCTTGTCAATGAACCGTCCGGAAGGAATCGAACCTCCTTTCAAGACTGTTGCATCTTCAGAGGGACATAAGGCCTATGGTGACGACTTCTTCTATGAGACTACAAAGTATAACCCACATTCGCCATATTCGGCTTCAAAGGCATCTTCAGACCATTTTGTAAGAGCATATCACGATACATACGGCATGCCTACAATCGTGACAAACTGCTCTAACAACTATGGCCCTTATCAATTTCCGGAGAAACTTATCCCTCTCTTTATCAATAATATCCGTAACAGGAAACCACTCCCTGTCTACGGTAAGGGAGAGAATGTTCGTGACTGGCTCTTTGTTGAGGATCATGCAAGAGCAATCGATGTAATCTTCCATGCCGGTAAGATTGCTGAGACTTATAACATCGGAGGATTCAATGAGTGGAAGAACATTGACCTGATTAAGGTGATGATCAAGACAGTCGATAAGATTCTTGGAAATCCAGAAGGACACAGCCTTGAACTTATAACATATGTGACTGACCGACTTGGCCACGATGCCCGTTATGCTATCGACTCGACAAAACTCCAGAGAGAACTCGGTTGGGAGCCATCACTCCAGTTCGAGGAAGGAATCGAGAAGACAGTTAGATGGTACCTCGATAATCAGGAGTGGATGGATAACATCACTTCTGGGGAGTATGAGAAGTATTATCAGGAGATGTATAAAGAGAGATAGAATGAAGAAAATCGCTGTAATCGGAGCAAGTTATCTTCAGTTGCCGTTGGTCAGAAAGGCCAAAGAAATGGGCCTTGAGGTACATTGTTTTGCCTGGGAAGATGGGGCTGTTTGTAAGGATGTTGCGGATTATTTTTATCCGATATCAATCTTGGATAAAGATAAAATATTAAATGTGTGTCAAGAAGTAAAGATTGATGCGATAACTACGATAGCATCTGATGTTGCTGTCCTTACTGTCAATTATATTGCATCCGTCATGAACTTGATAGGTAATCCAGATGATTATTCTGAAATTACTACTAATAAGTACTTAATGCGAGATTGCTTCATAAAGAACAATGTTCCATCTCCTAAATTTTCTATTGCAGAAAATGATAAAGGTTATAATATTGATGGATTCAGATTCCCTTTGATTGTAAAACCTACAGACAGATCAGGCAGTCGAGGTGTCGAAAAAGTAGATGAAATTTCTCATTTAAATGAGGCTGTTAAGCGAGCAATGCAGGAGTCTTTTAGTGGTAACGCGATTATTGAAGAATTTGTTTCCGGTAGAGAAATAAGTGTTGAGAGTATTTCATTTGAAGGTCGACATCATATCCTTCAGATTACAGATAAAGTGACGACAGGGGCCCCTTATTTTGTGGAATTAGAGCATCATCAGCCATCATCCTTGTCTGAGACTATCAAAAATCAGGTAATGAATATTGTCTTAAATGCACTGGATGCTTTACATATTAAATATGGCGCATCGCATTCTGAATTGAAGATTACTGATGATGGTGATATTATGGTGATTGAAATTGGTGCTAGAATGGGTGGCGATTTTATTGGTTCTACTCTGGTGCCATTATCAACCGGATATGATTTTTTAAAAGGCGTGATTAATGTTGCTCTTGGAGAGTTTATGATTCCTGATTTATCAGAAAAGAGTTATTCTGGAGTATACTTTTTATGTAAAGAAACAGATTATATATGTGATATCATCAAACATCATGACTATTATCCGGAAATTGTTGAAGCAGAGATAACAGATAATATATTAAGGAATATTAAGTGTAGTGGAGACAGAAGTGGATATTTTATTTATAAGTCAAATAAGGGAAGAATGATATTAGCATAATGGCTACGATGAGAGAGTATAGTTGGGATAATCTTAAGTTTGTTATGATGATAGGGATTGTTGTTGAACATTCCTTATTAATTTATGGCTATGTTCGCGAACTTGAACTTATCTGGGCTTTATGCATAAGTTGGTTGATGCCATTATTTACCTTAATAAGTGGATATTGGTATAAGGCGCGATCCTTAGAGTTTCTCTGCAATAGATTCATATATCCAGTCATTTTATTCTCTGCCATAAATTTTATAATAGGGTATTTGTTTTATCCTGAATATCGGTCAGGAGTACAATTGATAGGATACTCTATGTGGTATTTGTGGGCATTATTTGTATTCTCATGTCTGATGCGGATTTTATGCAGGTATTTTTCATTGAAAACTATATTGTGTATAAGTTTCTCTGTGATTATTGCATATTTAAGTCTTCCATCGTTAGGCAAGGTAACATCGTTTATAAACATATTCAGTATTAATCGTATAATAGGCTTTTTCCCCTTTTTTATATTAGGACAGATATTGAAACAGTCTGATATAAAAGTCAGATTTTATCAAAATAGGGTGCTTTATCTATTGTTACCAATTGTAATCATAACTTATGTTTATGGTTGTTATAAATTACAAGGATTAACATATTCGTCTGGTTTTTATTTGATGCCAGGGCAATCTTTGAATAGTATTTTGGGCTTTATCTTTAACTATATATGTATTACCGCAATATCAGTTATTTTGATATTGATAGTTCCAGATAAGGAATATAAGTTTACAAAATATGGTTCAAGAACATTAAATGTGTACTTGTTACATATGGCTATTGTCTTTCCTATATCATGGGGATTGTTTTCTCATCTGGAATTTACACTATTGAATGCACTATTGAATGTTGCCGTCACTTCATTATTGTGTGGACTATTTTATACAGATTGTATTGATTTCTATATGACATGCGTGATGAAACGAAGGTATTGGAAATTATCGTTTCTGCTGTATATCTTATCCGTAGCCCTCGTAAATAAACAATTATTATATACTCTATAGGTTAATGAAGAAGGTTTTGGTAATAGGTGCGGGAATTGGACAAGTTCCGTTATCCCTTAAAATTAAAGAACGTGGCCTATATCTCATCGTTGTGACCATACCTGGAGATTACCCATGTATAAAATTAGCGGATAAGGTATATTATGTAGACATATTTGATAAGGAAGCGGTTTTGAATATAGCCAGATTAGAAGATGTCTCTGCTGTGATATCAGATCAGAATGATTTGATGATGCCAACAGTCGCCTTTATTGCAGAAAGTTTAAATCTCCCAGGAAATAAATTATCTCAGGTCGATTCATATTGTAATAAAAACAGATTTAGAGATAATTGTGATAGGCTAGGAATACCTGTTCCAAAGCACATTCGAGTAACGTCATACGATAAATACCGAATAATAGAGGATATTGCTTTTCCTTGTGTTGTTAAACCAGAGGATTCACAAAGCAGTATTGGAGTTAAGAAAGTAAATGATGAGATTAATTATAAGGCTGCTGTTGCTGCTGCAATTAATTTTTCTAGAAATAATGCTGCAATTGTTGAGGAGTTTTTTGTTGGCCAAGAGGTTGTTGTCGAGGGGTTTATTTATAAAGGAAAGTATTATAATTTAGGCTTTGCAGATCGTAAATATTTTAATCTTGAGGATTTGTTCATACCGTCTCAGACCATTTTCCCTTCCAATATCTCAACAGAAGCAAAATTGAAGTTAATATCGTATGAAACTGCTATGGCAGAATATATTAAACCTGATTTTGCAATTGTACATTCAGAATATTTGTTGAATGATAGAGGAGAGATAAGAGTCGTGGAAAGTGCACTGAGAGGCGGAGGCGTATATATATCTTCACACCTGGTTCCATTGGCAACTAATTTGGATATAAATGATGTTATTCTAGATTGTTCATTGGGATATGACATTGATGTGGATGCTATATTCAAATCTAAGCAAGATAAGGGATCTGCATATATCTGCTTTTATTTGGCTCAGGGATCTGTTTCTGAAATTCATGGTGTTGAAGAAATATGTTCTTTGCCGTATGTACATAAGTGCGACGTGAATCTGACGATAGGTGATAGTTTTGGAAATATAACTCAAAAAGGCCAAAGATTGGGACCAATCATTATTTCAGGTGAATCTCGTCAAGATATCGAAGAAAAGGTTAAACATATACAGAGCGTATTGAATGTGTCTGTTGACTATAATAATGACTATAATGCGGTGGTTTGGAAATAAGTGTATTATTTTTGCTGTTGTAGCATTTTTGCTAAATTTCTTGTCATCTTGTTCTGGCAATATTGAGAAAGAATTGATGGATTCAGATGAGGCTAGGTGGCTTTATGAATTGACGGATGCCAAATATAATGGGCGTGTTACTGGGACCCTTGAATGTCATATGGCTGGTGATTATATAATCAGCGAACTGCAGGACATGGGATATGAACCTATAGTTCAGGAGTTTATATTTAGGGATAATATTAAGATGAGAAATATTATTGTTGAGATTGAAGGCCCGAGTGATTCAATATGTGTTATTGGTGCTCATTATGATGGGGCTGTATATTCTCCAGAACATCCGGCAGCAGAGGATAATGCTTCTGGGGTAGTTGCTGTATTATCAATAGCAAAAGACGGACTTATACAGACAGACAAGACTGTACTACTATGTTTTTGGGATGGTGAAGAGTCTACCTTAAAATCAATATGTAATGGGTCAAGATACTTTACCGAAAATTATGATAGTATTGATAAGGTTTCTTGGTACTGTAATATTGATGGATGCGGTAGGAATAAATCTATGATATACTATTATTATTCGGCAGATTTGCAGGACGTTTGTCATGTAGGTCTCATTAATAGTATAGGGTCTGCAAGCAAATTAGAAATACAGGAGAAAGTACAGTTTAACCGAGCATCAGATTACGCATCTTTTGCTAAAATAAATATTCCCTTTTGGGGTTGGACAGATATGAATACAATTCAATATATCCATACTCCGAATGATATACCTGATAAAATATCTATTAATAAAATTATATCGGTTGCTAAGACAACAACTTCGATCATCTCATATCTATAATCCAAGATGTATTATATTATGAAAGAGAAATATTTTAGGGTGGCTCAAACTATATCGAGATGGAAGTTAGATAACTGTTTTGAGAATTGGTTGGGTTATTGTGCGGATAAAAGCGAAATCTGGAAGCGTATATATGTCCTTTATTATAAACTATTTGATAGAGAATATTATGTCAATGGATTACGTTGGGTAGAGACTGCAATTAATAAACATAATCATGAACTTAATGATATTTTGTCAGAAGATTCAAAGAAGGTATTGAGACGTGACCTTATCTATAGTCTTCACAGGTTTGGGGCATGTTTTGATGAATATTTTATTTTTGATTTCTATCATAAGAATGCGGAACAACGTTCTGAATATGTGACTCTTAAACTTCAATATGGCTATTGTGAGTTAGTGAATTCTATTGATATACGCAGCAAATTTGAAGACAAGTATATCTGTTATCAGAATCTCAAGAAGTACTATAAACGTGAAGTGATTTTGGTAAAAGATGAGGCTGATTATGATGTGTTCAAAGAGTTTACGAAAAAGTTCTCATCATTTATTTATAAGCCGTTGAGCGCCCATTCAGGGAAAGGAATTCGTATTATCTCAGATAGTAGAGCAGCAGTGACGACTGAAATGTTCATAGACTTATGTAAGTCGGGCCCTTTTGTTCTTGAGGAGTTGATTGAACAGGCAGACTCCATGGCTATCTTGCATAAGCAGAGTATTAATACTATAAGAATCAGTACTTTTACATGTAATAATGAAGTTAGTATTGTTGCAGCGGCTATTCGTATGGGTACAGGTGATTCTAATGTAGATAATGCAGGAGCAGGAGGTATTTATGCGAGTGTAGAAGTCGATTCGGGAATTGTTGATTCAATTGCTAGAGATAATTATGGACATTATCATGAGGTGCATCCGGATACTAAGATTCCAATCAAGGGATTTGTGATACCAGAATGGGATGAACTGATCAACATAGTGAAGCAGATTGCTAAAGAGATAGATGGGGCTACTATGATTTCATGGGACTTCGCATATGGCTCCAAAGGATGGACTGTTGTAGAAGGTAATGATGTAGGGGAACCGTATCTTCTCCAAGCCCCTCATCAAGCAGGTAGAAAGTCCACTATTATTACATTGATTGATAAATTTTATAATACGATATGATGATACCATTTAATAAACCATTTCTTACAGGAAAAGAAGCACATTATATTTATAAGGCAGTAAGTTCTGGAAAACTTTCTGGTAATGGTATGTTTACAAAGGAATGCCAATTGTTCTTTGAGGAAAATTATGGCTTTAAGAAGGCTTTGATGACAACATCATGTACAGATGCATTGGAAATGTGTGCAATATTATGTGATGTCAAGCCTGGAGACGAAGTAATTGTTCCTTCCTATACATTTGTTTCATCAGCATTGGCTTTTGTACGTCAAGGTGCAAAAATAATCTTTGCTGACAGTTGTTCGCATAATCCAAATATTGATCCGGATAAGATAGAAGCATTAATCACAGATAAAACCAAAGTAATTGTTCCGGTGCATTATGCTGGAGTTGCTTGTGATATGGATAAGATTATGGCAATTGCTGCGAAGTATAATCTGTTGGTAGTAGAGGATGCTGCTCAGGCCATAGATTCTTATTATAATGGGCGTCCTTTAGGCTCTATTGGTCATATGGCTGCATTTTCTTTCCATGAGACAAAGAATATTATTGCCGGAGAGGGTGGATTGTTGGCAATTAACGATGAACGTTTTATTCGTCGTGCAGAAATTATATGGGAGAAAGGTACAAATCGTTCAGAGTTCTTCCGTGGCGAAGTTAATAAATACGGCTGGGTTGATACAGGATCCTCTTTTTTGCCGTCAGAGACAATCTCTGCGTTTCTTTTTGCGCAGTTAGAGAATCTGGAACTTATTCAAAATCGAAGAAAAGACATATGGAATAAGTATAAAGACGGCTTGAATCATTTAGAAGAAGCAGGATTATTAAAATTACCAAATCTTCCAGAATACTCTACTAACAATGCACACATGTTTTATTTGGTTTGTAGTTCATTGGAAGAAAGGACTGCTTTGATTAAGCATTTAAAAGATAATGGAATATGTGCCGTGTTCCATTATTTGAGTCTGCATTTGAGTGATTATTACAGAGCCAATAATAATGATATTCCTAATTTGCCGAATTGTGATAGGTTTGCAGATTGTCTTGTACGTTTGCCATTGTTTTTTGAATTGAACAATGGTGAAGTAGAGACAATAATTTCATCTATTTGTAAGTTCTATAGTTTATAGAAATATTTTGTTGGATAGAATGAAAGAAATCATTCTTCATTTATTTTCAGACGAGAAAGTTGTTTCTAGAGTATTGAAGGTACGAAAAGAGGCTTTCCCTGAAAAAGAGAATATAGGATTAGTCTTTACCAAGGAAAAGTCTTTCAGATATATAAAGGATTCTGAGAATTTCTTAATCTATGATGATTCTGTTTTTGATACCTTAGATTTTGCTAGGGTATCGTGTGTTTATATACATTTTCTGACAGATGATAAGATAAAATTCATCAGAAAGATACCAAAGTCCATACCTGTATGTTGGTGCGTATATGGTGGTGATCTCTATAACCGATATTTGCGCTATTTTGGATTTGAGATTTTGTATCGTGAGAGAAAGATGTCTCTTTCTGAGGTGTTGTTGTATAAACTTGTAAGTTTGGTAAGAACATTTGAATTCAGATATATATTAAAAAGAATAAGGTGGT
Source organism: Candidatus Cryptobacteroides sp. (assembly GCA_045644485.1). GTDB lineage: Bacteria > Bacteroidota > Bacteroidia > Bacteroidales > UBA932 > Cryptobacteroides. The sequence continues at coordinate 15,872 of JAZRGY010000020.1, forward strand.
TTTGCGCAATGTCATGTGATTATAAACTTATTCAGAAATACAATATCAAAGGATATGAAAGTATCAATGTAAGTACATTTTCCTATACGATGCGCGAAATAATGGGAGATCTTTATGATGCTCCATTTTGTACGGGAGACTCATTAGTCGTCGGTAATTCTGCATCGTACACTAATAATCACTTATACTCATTAAAATTTATAAGTAAATTGAATCTTGGCGGGTATAAGGTTGTTTTACCTTTGGCATATGGAGGTGATTCGAAATATATAATAGATATTAAGAATTACTATAGTAACACTTTGCATACAGAGGTTGTTTTCAATGAAACTTTTGTCGATCTCCACGAATATAATGCAGGACTACAGAATGCCTATGCGTTCGTGTTCGGTAATTGGCGTCAAGAGGCTTTAGGAAATATTGTCGTAGCACTTTATTTAGGAAAGAAGGTATATATCTCAACAAAAAATCCATTATATGAGGACCTGAAGTCAGATGGATTTATTATATATCCATTAGAATCTATAGAGGAATCCTTTAGCACAGATATATCTCTGGAAGATAAGATCCATAACAGGGAGTTGGCTGATAATCTTTATAATAAAGAAAGATTATTAGGTATAATGCGTCAAAACTTAGGTAATATCAGATGATGAATACATCTTTTAAGAGAAAGACACTTAAAGGTATGGCTTGGACTACAATTGCTACTGTCGTCAGAAGTATTGTGTCATTGTTGCAAGTGTCTATCTTGACAAAGTATCTTTCTAAGACTGATTTTGGTATTGTCGCTATAGCCACCTTATTTATTGGCTTGATTCAGATTTTTACGGATTTGGGCTTGTCAAGCGGCATTTTACACAAGAAGGATATAACAAAGAAACAATATAGTTCTTTGTTTTTCTTGAATGTATTTGCCGGTGTAATTCTTACTGGATTATTGTTGGCATTGGCTCCTTTGATTGCAAATGTATATGGTCAGCCGGAGTTATTGCCAATTATATCCTTTTTAAGTTTTACCATATTATTTTCTTCAATTGGATCTCAGCATCGTACTGTCCAACAGAAGAATTTTAAGTTCAAAAGTATTGCAATAATTGAAATATTATCTTCTTCGATTGCTTTAGGACTTGCCGTATTTTTGGTCCGCAATGGTTTTGGCGTATATAGTCTGGTATTTTCTACTATATTCAATAGTATCTGTTCTAATGTATTTTATTTTATAATAGGGGTTAAAGAAGATAAGAATCTTTGCCTATCTTTCAGTTTGAAGGAGACAATACCATTTTTAAAGATTGGGGTATATTCGCTTGGGACGCAGATTTTGGATTATTTCGCTCGTGAGATAGATATTGTTTTGATAAGTACGTTCTTAGGTAAAGAAGTATTGGGATTATATTCGTTATGCAAGAAGATTGTTACCATGGTTTATGGTGCAATAAGTCCAATTCTAAACAGAGTGCTTACCCCATTGATTTCTGAACTTCAAGAAGATGTTGTTTATGTCAGGTCTGTATATTATTCGTTAATCAAGAATGTCTCTTTATTAAGTTTTCCTCTATTTGTGTTGATATCAGTATTTTCTACATGTATTCTGAATACTCTTTATGGATCAGAGTATCTTGATGGAGCAATTGTTTTATCTATTCTTGCAATACGTTATGGAATATTGTCGGTCGGAGGGCTGGTTAGTTCATTGCAAATAGCCTTAGGACGTACAGATACCGGTTTTTACTGGACAATCTGCAGAATAATATTGAGTGCCTTTTTCGTATATATAGGAGTGCAGTTTAATCTCATGATAGTGGCAGTATGCTTGATTTTAATGCAACTATTATCTGCGCCGATAGCCTGGAGGATAACAGTTCAACCACTTATAGGTGGAAAATTCTGGGAATATTTCTTTATATCTTATAGAGTGCTCGGATTAGCATTATTGATTGCCTTACCAATATACATGTATGCTTACCAAATAATGAATCTTTTAGCAGTAATAGCAATCTCAATAATATATGCATTCACCTACTTGGCTTGTATATATATTAAGTATAAGGACGCCTATATCGTATCCCTTTTAAGGAAACTATGTCGTTTTATTCTTGTTAGAAATGAGTAGTGTATTAAGTGTCCTAGTTGTTTATCTGATGTTCCCGTTGATGTTGTACCTGTTAAAGAGTAGGTATAACAACACGATACTATACTACCTCTTTGTAATATTAATTATCATTACGATTGGATATAGAGGAGAGAATATTGGATCGGATACAATTAATTATTGGGACTCTTATATATATAATACATATCTTAATACAGAAAATTATGGATATCCTTGGCTTGTCGTTTGCTCATTAGCATCTTATTTTCACAAAGAATTTTATTTTGTACAGATCTTATATGCATTGTTAGCGATTTTGCCGATATCAGTGGTGATAAAGAAAGAATCAAGACGTCCGTTTCTGTCTTTATTTTTCCTATTTACGCTAGGTTTCTATTTTTCTGCTCTTAATATAATGCGACAGGTAGCGGCTATTGGAGTTGGGGTATACGCTGCATATTGTTTTTACAAAAAGAGATATGTATTATTTGCAGTAACTTGCTTTTTTGCAATTCTTTTTCATAGAACAGCAGTTATTCTACCACTAGGTATAATAACTGTGGCATTGTTTAAGAATAAACTTGCGAACAATATGAGTAAGTTAATTGTACTAAGTCTTTTGGGCGGATTGATATTATATCCGATATTTCAGAGTTTGTCTGCGTACATACCAATTGAGAAGTTTAGTGAATATGGTGAATATGCAGCAGAGAAGAAGCCTAATATTCCATATCTGTTTATTGTAAATGCTATAACTACTTATTTCAATTATTGTTTTATTAGAAATAATAAGGAGTCTTTGGTTGTTGATCCATATTTCTTATTATACTCAGTTTCAACTGTGTGTAATAATCTGTTATTATATAATATTGGAATGAATAGATTAGTATACTATTTTTCAATTTTTTCATGTATAGGCTTAGTTAATATCTATCGCATATCTAAAAAAAATAATTTGATGACTCTCTTTATTTTATATAATGTTTTGAGTTATTTATATATAATTGTGTCAAATGGAAGTGGGGTTTTTCCTTTTTAAGATAATATAATGAAGTATCCTTTAGTTTCAGTAATTATACCTACATATTCTCGCCCTCAAATGTTGAGTCGGGCGATAGATTCTGTATTGAAACAGACTTATCCTGAGATTGAGATTATTGTTGTGGATGACAATGGTAAGGGTAGTCAGTTCCAGATAGAAACATCAGGCCTTATAGAGCAATATAAGAATCATGTGACATATGTCGTGCATGAGTCTAATAAAGGTGGTTCGGCAGCAAGAAATTCCGGATGGAGGATTGCTAGAGGTAAATATATCACTTTTCTGGATGATGATGATGAAATATCAATATATAAAATAGAAAGACAGGTTAACACGTTAGAACACTTAAGTGAAGAATGGGGGGCATGTTATACGGCATATCATATTTTGATGGCAGATGGAAAAGTTCAGAAGTCCGATTCTTCATATATGGGTGATGTATATATACGGGCATTGATGAGGACTTTGTATGTTGGTTCTGGGTCAAATCTATTGTTGAGGAAGAATGTTGTTGACAAGGTTTGTGGATATGATGAAGCCTTCAAACGCAATCAAGATGTGGAGTTTATGACTCGAGTATTTAAGGAGTACAAGTTAGCATATGTTTCTGAGGACCTTCTTACAATCCATTGTGAAGTTAGGGAATTTAAGAGAGATTTTGAGTTCTTGGATAATGTTTCTCTGCATTATTTGAATGCTTTTGCCGATCATATAAATTTATTGTCGGAACAAGATCGCAAACGAGTAATATCCGTTATATCTTTAGATAGAGCAAGATTGGCCATCTCATATAAAAAGTTTCCTGAGGCAATAAATATTCTGAAAGAGAATAATGTGTCTTTGCTCATTACTATAAAGTATGTCTGTCATATATTAAGGCGCCTTGTGACTAGGACCTCATATGGCTTTTATTATTGAAAGTTTTAAACTTTCAATAAACGTTTGATTATAATCAATTTAATTGCTTTTTATATTTTATATGGCAGGCTGCAAAAAGAAAATAATTCGTACTGTAACTGTACCACAATCAATAGGATTTTTTGAGGAGTTGATGCTGCGGATGAAAGAGGAAGGGTATGAGATCGTAGTAGTGACATCGCCTGGAAAGGAATTAGAATCTTTAAATCGAAGGCTCCCAATGGTTAAGACTATTGAAGTGCCTATGGAACGACATATTTCATTTGTTAAAGATTTGAAGTCGCTATTGCAGATGGTGAGAGTGTTGCGTAAGGAGAAACCCTATATAGTACATTCTATGACTCCTAAAGCAGGATTAATTACCATGTTAGCCGCTTGGATAGCAAGTGTACCTGTTCGTATTCATACATTTACAGGTTTGGTATGGCCAACATCAACAGGCTTGAAACGAAAAATATTGATGATGACAGATTGGATCACATGTGCTTGTGCCACTCATATTATTCCTGAAGGGAATGGTGTGTTAAATGATTTGAAAAAACATGGAATTTGTCACAAGCCGATGAGAGTTCTTGGCTATGGTAATGTGAAGGGGGTAGATCTAGATAAAGTTAATCCAGATCGATTTATAGATGTGAAGAAGAATATTGATACGTTTAAATTTATTTTTGTTGGACGTATAGTTGGGGATAAAGGCATTAATGAATTAGTTGAGGCGTTTGATAAACTTAATAAGGAATTTCCCTATACCCAACTGACTTTGGTGGGTAAGTATGAGGAAAATCTGGATCCGATAAACCCTGAGACATTAAAATTAATTGAAGAAAATCTTTCCATAGATGCATGTGGCCCTAGGTACGGAGATGATCTTTTGGTAGAATACATGAAGTCTGATTGTTTGGTACTCCCAAGTTATCGTGAAGGTTTTCCGAATGCGGTTATAGAGGCAGGAGCAATGCGACTCCCGTCAGTGGTAACTGATATAAATGGCTCCCGTGAGATAATTACCCATGGAGAGAATGGAATCATTGTTCCATCGAGGGATACAGAAGCACTATATAAGGCAATGAAGCGGATTCTGCTTGATTCTTCAATGCGAGAGAAAATGGTAAACAATGCACGTCCTTTTATCGAGGCTCGTTTTGATAAGAATTTTGTGCAGAGATGCCAGTTGGATTACTATGAAGATATTATAAATGATAAGTAGTATGCTTTATAAATTCGCTCATTTTTTAAGAGACAAACTTCCGGGCATTTGGGATTTGATTGATATGTTAAATTCCAGTTTGTTTGTGTTAAGGTATGGACGTAAGTTGAAGTCTTTAGAAGAATGTGTTATATCACAGTATGCGCAAAGTTCGGGCTTGAGTATTCTAAGATTGTGCGAGGTACCGATTGATGACATTGTCAGATTCTTTGCAAATCAACCGAATGAGGCCTTCACTTTTTTTAAACCACATGGTTTTGACCGTAATAACTTGAGGAAACTTCAACAAAATAGGTCGTTTTTAGCCTATCTACTGATTTGTGATAACCAAATAGCAGCATATTGTTTTTTGAGATGTTTTTTCCTCGGTAAAGGATTTAGAGGGAGAATGGTGGGAATAGACTACAGGGGAAGAGGTTTAGGCACATTTATGAATAGGCTAATAAATGATCTGGGATTTGGTATCGGTCTCAGATTGTTTGAGACTGTATCAAAAGATAATGTGGCATCTTATCGTTCTGCTTTATCTGCTAGTGGTGTAAAGATTGTTGAGGAATTGGGAAATAATGAACTTTATTTAGAAATTCTGGAATAAGAAAATATTATGGTACTGAAATGGATTTTTGATAGAGTTGTATCTCTTTGTGGTTTATTATTACTATGGTGGGTATACCCGCTGGTGGCTATAATGATAAAGATAAAGATGCCAGGTGGCCCAACACTCTTTGTCCAGAAAAGAGTAGGGAAAGGTGGAAAATTATTCAAGTGTCATAAATTCCGTTCAATGACTGTTAAACATAGCGGTTCAACAGTATCAGTTGCCGGAGATTCTCGAATTACTCCGTTCGGTGCAAAACTGCGTCACTATAAGATTGATGAGTTGCCAGGACTTTGGGATGTGTTTATTGGTAATATGAGTTTTGTGGGCCCTCGTCCGGATGTGCCTGGGTATGCTGATAAGTTAGAGGGGGATGATCGTGCTGTATTGAAACTTCGTCCTGGCATTACAGGCCCTGCTACCTTGAAGTATCGTGTGGAGGATGAGATGATTGCAGAGTTTGTGGAGCAAATCAAGGCTGGGAAGAATGAGCAGGTTGCTAAGTTCTTGAATTTACCGAATTTCTCCATTATGACCGATCAGGAGATTGCTGTTTGGTATAATGATAATGTCATTTATCCAGATAAAGTTCGTTTGAATTGCTATTACTACCGTAACTATAGTTTTGTTAAGGATATTCAGATGATTTTTGCAACTGTCCTTGGTAAGAAGATAGAGTATGCAGGAGAAATAATTTAGGTTGAAAATATAATTGTCTATTGATATGTCAGAAAGAAAAACAATCTACCTCTGTTTGGCTCATATGAGTGAGGAGGGTATTGAGCAAAAATATGTCAAGGAGGCGTTTGATACCAATTGGGTAGTGCCGATGGGACCGAATGTGAATGCGTTTGAGCAGAACTTGGCGGACTTTTCGAATCGCAATAGTGATGGATCTATGCTTGATCGTAAGGTTGTGTGCCTGTCTGCTGGTACTGCTGCTGTTCATTTGGCGCTGATTGCTTGCGAGGTGGGCCCTGGCGATGAGGTGTGTGTGCAGAGTTTTACTTTTTGTGCTTCGTCGCATCCGATTACTTATCTTGGGGCTACTCCGGTGTTTATTGACTCTGAGCGTGATACATGGAATATGGATCCAGAACTTTTAGAGAAGGCTATTCTGGATCGTAAGGAGAAGACTGGAAAGTATCCGAAGGCGATTATTCCGGTGGCGCTTTATGGTATGCCGTATGATTGTGAGCGTATCATGGCTGTTGCTGATAAATATGGTATTCCGGTAATTGAGGATGCTGCCGAGGGTATGGGATCTCGCTTCGGTGGTCAGGTTCTTGGTACTTTTGGCCGTTTCGGTGTGTTTTTGTTTAATGGTAATAAGATGATTACTCCTTCTGGAGGTGGCGCACTTGTATGTCGCTCGGTTGAGGATGCTAATCAGATAATGTGGTATGCTACTCAGGCTCGTGATGCTTACCCTTATTATGAGCATACTGCTATTGGCTATAATTACCGTATGAGTAATGTTTGTGCAGGTATTGGTCGTGGGCAGATGACAGTTTTGGATGACCATATTGCACATCATAAGCATGTTCAGCAGTTGTATCGTGAGTTGCTCAAGGATGTTTCAGGTGTGATTTTGCATGACCAACCTGCTGATGGACGTTATGATTCTAACTTCTGGCTATGTGCTGCTACGATTGACCCGTCGGTGAAGATTGTAGGTCAGGAGAATGCCTATAAGGAGGTGATTACTTCGGCCGTGGGTGGTGCTGCAGGTGTAATCAAGGCAGTGGATAGCGCTACAACAGACTGCCAACCAAATGATAATGTGGAGGCTCTTCGCGTGTTCATGCTTTCAAAGAAGGTTGAGGCTCGTCCGGTTTGGAAACCTATGCACAAGCAGCCTGTGTATGCCGGGGCACCTGCATATCTGAATGGTGTATCAGAGTCAATTTTCAAGGTGGGTATTTGTCTTCCAGCAGGCCCTTGTGTGACTGATGATGATGTGAGATATATTGTGGATTGCATTAAGGAGGCTATAGTAATTTCGGAAAGATAACCTATATAATGAATATACTTGTTACTGGGGGAGCAGGATATATTGGCTCACATACGTTAATTGAACTTTATGCTGCGGGGCATACTGCGGTTATTGTGGATAATCTTAGCAATAGTAATCCTATTTCATTGGATCGAGTTGCTAATATTATAGGTGTAGATAGTCTGCCTTTTTATCAAGTAGATATCAGAGATAAAGTAGAACTTGAGAAGGTCTTTGCTAAACATAAGTTTGATGCATGCATTCATTTTGCTGGTTTGAAGGCCGTCGGTGAAAGTGTGGAGAAACCGTTGGAATATTATGATAATAATATTGTCGGAACACTTGTACTTGTTGAGGTGATGAAGAATCAGGGATGTAAGAATATTATTTTCAGTAGTAGTGCGACTGTGTATGGGGATCCTGCAGAGATTCCTATTACAGAAGCCTGCCCGAAGGGTGTTTGTACAAATCCATACGGCTGGACAAAGAGCATGCTTGAGCAGGTCCTGATGGATGTTCAGAAGTCAGATTCTGAGTGGAACGTGGTCTTGCTTCGTTATTTTAATCCTGTTGGTGCACATCATTCAGGTACAATTGGTGAGAACCCCAATGGTATTCCCAATAATCTCATGCCATATATAACTCAAGTAGCAGTCGGTAAGAGAAAGGAATTAGGTGTATTTGGGGGTGATTATCCGACTCATGATGGAACTGGCGTTAGAGATTATATCCATGTTTTAGATCTTGCCAAGGGACATGTGGCTGCGCTCAAGGCTATTTCTAATGATTGTGGAATTGCTATTTATAATATGGGTACAGGCAAAGGTTACAGCGTTCTCGATATGGTAAATTCTTTTATGAAGGTAAACGGGGTATCTGTTCCGTATAGTATTAAACAGCGTAGAGCAGGTGATATTGCTATTTGCTATTGTGATCCTGCAAAGGCTAAAACTGAACTGGGTTGGGAGGCGCAGTATGGTATTGATGAGATGGTTAGAGACAGTTGGGCGTGGCAGAAGAATAATCCGGAAGGATATAAATAAGGAACTTTAGTATTAGGATATTATATATGAAAATAGCAGTAGCAGGAACAGGATATGTTGGTCTGTCGATGGCCACACTTTTGGCGCAGCATCATAGTGTGACTGCGGTGGATGTGATTCCGGAGAAGGTTGAGAAGATCAATCGTCGTGAGAGCCCGATTCAGGATGAGTATATCGAGAAGTTTTTTGCCCAGAAGGAGTTGGATCTGGTGGCTACTCTTGATGGTGCGGCGGCTTATAGGGATGCGGAGTTTGTTGTGATCGCGGCTCCTACGAATTATGATCCTCAGAAGAACTTTTTTGATACGCATCATATTGAGGACGTGATTGATCTTGTTCTGGAGGTGAATCCGGATGCAACGATGATTATCAAGAGTACTATTCCGGTGGGATATTGTCGTTCTTTGTATGTGAAGTATGCTCGTGTGTTTAAGGAGAGGGGGTGGGATGCTTCGCGTAAGTTGAGGTTGTTGTTTTCTCCGGAGTTCCTTCGTGAGAGTATGGCGCTGTATGATAACCTTTATCCATCGAGAATAATAGTGGGGTATCCTAAGATGATTGATGCTTTTGATGAGGAGAATGAGGCTATCCGTGCGATTGCAGGTAATCATCTGGAGGAGGCTGCGCATACTTTCGCAAGTCTTCTTCAGGAGGGTGCGATCAAGGAGGATATTCCGGTGCTGTTCATGGGCTTGAAGGAGGCTGAGGCGGTGAAGTTGTTTGCTAACACTTATCTTGCGCTTCGTGTCTCTTATTTCAATGAACTGGATACATATGCTGAGGTGAAAGGGCTTGATACTCAGGCTATTATCAATGGTATAGGACTGGACCCACGTATTGGTACCCATTACACTAATCCTTCGTTCGGTTATGGCGGTTATTGTTTGCCGAAGGATACGAAGCAGTTGCTGGCGAACTACAATGATGTGCCGCAGAATATGATGACTGCGATTGTGGAGAGTAACCGCACTCGTAAGGATTTTATTGCGGATCAGGTCTTGGCTAAGGCTGGGTATTATAATTATTCTACGAACAATGAGTTTGGTGCGGCTTCGGAGCGTGAGGTTGTGGTCGGCGTGTATCGTTTGACAATGAAGGCAAATTCAGACAACTTCCGTCAGAGTGCCATCCAGGGCGTGATGAAACGTATCAAGGCGAAGGGCGCGACGGTGGTGATATATGAGCCTACACTTGATGATGGAACGACGTTCTTCGGCAGCAGGGTAGTGAATGATCTTGCTTTGTTCAAGGAGCAGTGTCACGCTATCATCGCGAATCGTTATGATTCCTGCCTGGATGATGTAGTTGAGAAGGTTTATACGCGAGACGTTTTCAGAAGAGATTGATTTTGGGAGGGACCTTGACGGTCCCTCTTTTTGTTTTCTCCGCACGGCAGTCGGACGACGCCTTCTTTTACCATTCCCTGTATACAGTATTAATTTATACTTGTCAGTCCCAGATGTTATAGTGGCTTTATAATTGCCTGGGATGCTAATTGATAAAAAAAACGTATATTTGTATGATATAGAAATTTCGAAACATGCCAAAGATATCCCAGCGCGGCATCAAGATGCCGGCTTCTCCTATACGAAGACTTACTCCGCTTGCCAATGAGGCGAAGGCGAGGGGAGTGAAGGTCTACCATCTTAACATCGGTCAGCCGGATCTTCCGACTCCGCAGAAGGCGCTTGATGCGCTGAAGACCATTGACCGCAAGGTCTTGGAATATAGCCCGTCTCAGGGCTTTCTTTCCCTTCGCGAAAAACTCCAGAATTATTATCGCAGGTTCCGTATCGAACTGTCAGTCAATGATATCATCGTTACCAGCGGCGGTTCGGAGGCTGTGCTTTTCGCCTTCCTTGCCTGTCTGAATCCAGGCGATGAGATTATTGTTCCGGAGCCGGCTTATGCCAATTATATGGCTTTTGCCGTGTCTGCAGGAGCGGTCATCAAGACAGTTACATCTACTATCGATACCGGTTTCGCCCTTCCTCCTGTGGAGAAGTTTGAGGAACTTATTACCGAGCGCACAAAGGCGATCCCCATATGTAATCCGAACAATCCTACAGGCTATCTTTACACGCGTGCGGAGATGAATCAGATCCGCGATCTAGTGATGAAGTATGACCTTTATCTTTTTTCGGATGAGGTGTACCGCGAGTTCATATATACCGGTTCTCCGTATATCTCTGCCTTGAATCTCGAAGGTATCGAGAACAATGTGGTTCTGGTGGATTCTGTGTCGAAGCGTTATTCGGAGTGCGGTATCCGCATCGGTGCTCTCGTGACCCGCAATGCTGATGTACGCAGGGCGGTGATGAAGTTCTGCCAGGCTCGTCTGAGTCCGCCGCTTCTTGGTCAGATCGTGGCTGAGGAGTCGATCGAGGGTACGGAGGAGTATGCCGCTGACGTCTATGAGGAGTACGTTGAGCGCAGGAAGTGCCTTGTCGACGGTCTGAACAGGATCGAAGGTGTTTATTCGCCCATACCGATGGGCGCATTCTATACTGTTGCTAAGTTGCCTGTAGATGATGCGGATAAGTTCTGCGAGTGGTGTCTGAGTGACTTCAACTATGAGGGAGAGACCGTCATGATGGCTCCTGCAAGCGGATTCTATTCGACTCCGGGGATGGGCCGTGACGAGGTCCGTATTGCCTATGTCCTCAAGAAGGAAGATCTTCAGCGTGCCCTCTTCATTCTTGAGAAGGCGCTGGAAGCCTATAACAAAAGATGATTGTAATGCCAAAAGCATATACCATACTCGTAACCGGTGTTGCCGGGTTCATCGGCAGCAATCTTGTGAAGGCCATCTACAGGATGTATGATGGTCCAGTGGTTGTGGGTATCGACAACATGAGTGATTATTATGATGTCCGTCTTAAAGAGGAACGTCTGAAGGAACTGGAACAGTATCCCGGCTTTACTTTCATAAAGGGTAATATCGCTGATAAAGCGTTGATTGATAGTGTGTTTGCGGAGTATAAACCTGCGGTTGTTGTGAATCTTGCCGCTCAGGCAGGTGTCCGTCACAGCATTACCAATCCGGACGGGTACATAGAGACGAATCTCATTGGTTTCTACAATATTCTTGAGGCTTGCCGTGGTTCGTACGGTCAGTATGAAGGCGGTGTGGAGCATCTTGTATATGCTTCCTCTTCGTCGGTTTATGGTTCGAACAAGACGGTTCCTTATTCTGTAGATGACAAGGTGGATAATCCTGTTTCGCTTTATGCGGCGACGAAGAAGAGTAATGAACTGATGGCTCATGCATACAGCAAACTTTACAATATCCCGTCGACGGGTCTTCGTTTCTTTACTGTCTATGGACCTGCCGGACGTCCTGATATGGCCTACTTCGGGTTTACGGATAAACTTGTGAAGGGTGAGAAGATCCAGATATTCAACTTCGGTAATTGCAAGCGCGACTTTACATATGTGGATGATATCGTCGAAGGTGTTATCCGTGTCATTCAGAAGGCTCCTGCAAAACAGGTTGGCTCTGACGGTCTTCCTGTTCCTCCTTATGCTCTGTACAATATAGGCAACAGTAAACCGGAGGACCTTCTCGATTTTGTCACCATCCTTCAGGAGGAACTCATTGCTGCAGGTGTACTCCCTGCTGACTATGATTTCGAGTCGCATAAGGAACTGGTGCCTATGCAGCCTGGAGATGTGCCGGTGACATACGCCGACACCTCAGCACTTGAGCGCGACTTCGGTTTCAAACCTTCTACTTCCCTGCGCGACGGCCTCCGCGCCTTCGCCCGGTGGTATAAGGAATATTATGGTTAAGGTTGCTGACATGTTGACGGCCGTTGAATATATAAAAGGTATACAATGTGTCTGTAAAATGATTTCAAAAAGATAATATGGCAAATCATGTGGTGATAATGGCGGGAGGCATCGGAAGCAGGTTCTGGCCGATGAGTACTCCTGAGTGTCCTAAGCAGTTCATTGATGTAATGGGCACGGGAAAGACGATGATCCAGATGACAGTGGAGAGATTGGCTCCGCTTTGTCCTATGGAGAATTTCTGGGTGGTTACCGGGGCGGCATATGTAGATATCGTACGTTCGCAGTTACCCGATATTCCTGTGGAGAACATCCTCGCAGAACCATGTGCACGTAACACAGCCCCATGCATTGCCTATGCCTGCTGGAAGATCCGTCTTGCGGACCCGGCCGCGAACATCGTCGTTACACCTTCCGATGCACTGGTGCTTGACGGTGAGGAGTTCCGCCGTGTCATAGGTTCCGCTCTGGATTTTACTTTAGGCGGCCGTCGTATTGTGACAGTCGGCATTACTCCGACTCGTCCAGAAACAGGATACGGATATATCCAATGTCCCGATGGACCTTTTGTCCGCGGTGCTGAATCTGCCATACCGACCGACGACAATTCGCTCCAATCTCCTTGTGGCGAGACCTGCGCTGAGATTCGTCCTGTGACGGCTTTTCGTGAAAAGCCGTCCCTCGATGTGGCGAAGCAATACCTTGCAGATGGCAACTACCTCTGGAATGCCGGCATATTCGTATGGAATGTCTCGACCATCGTTGATTCCATGCGTGCGTATGTACCTGATCTCGCTGCTAAGATGGACCTTATGGCTGGGTCGTTCGGTACTTCGGAGGAGGATGCTGCAGTTGCGGAGATCTTTCCTACATGCGAGAAGATTTCGATCGACTACGCCGTCATGGAGAAGGCCGATTATATATTCACGATTCCTGGCGACTTCGGCTGGAGCGATGTCGGTACATGGGGTTCTCTTTGGACTCTTCTGCCTCATGACGAGGCTGGTAATGCTGTGGTCGGGGAGAATGTGCATCTGTATGGATGTACCGGTTGTATCGTTCATGCGCCTCATGCTTCCAGCATGGTTCTGGAAGGCTTGCATGACAGTATCGTTGTAGAGCGTGATGGCAGGGTACTGATCTGCCGGCTTAGTGAGGAGCAGCGCATAAAGGATTTTGAAAAGTAAGACCATGGCAGATAATTATCTTGAGAAGAAGATGGAGGAGTTCCACGCTCGCATTGCCGCTAAGAAGGCTAAGGAGGAGCGTGCGCGTCAGAGAGCATATAAGAAACGTATGGATGCCTACCGCAAGAAACTGGAGGCCGCTGCTGCCAGATCAGAGTCTTCTGGTTCCGTTGATGCTGATATCTCTGAAGTCATTCCTGGCGTAACTGAACTGTGAAAATATTTCAGTAGAGACTATATTCCACGACGCGCAACTTTATACCTATTTTTGCGTTTCGTGGCCAAAATATGACGAAATTCTAAATAATTTTTCCACGACGCGCAAATATGTACTTGGATTTGCGTTTCGTAGTAAACCAAAAAGAAAGTTATGATACCGGATTGGGCAAAAGAAATGAATTGTGCTGTCACCGTGTGTGATACAGACGGCGTTATACTGTATATGAATGATAAGGCGAAAGAGACATTTGCCTCCCATGGTGATCTTGTGGGAAAGAACCTGATGGGATGTCACAACGATCGCTCCAAAGAAATTATCCGTCACCTCCTCGAGACAGGGGGATCCAATGCCTAAGTCGGATCGTAGCCAT
>JAZRGY010000021.1:0-2750 GCA_045644485.1 Candidatus Cryptobacteroides sp.
CATCACAAGTTCCTTGCGGAGAGAGTTGTCATACATATTGAATCCCACAGCCCCATCTCCATGATCTATCCACCTGTTCTTAGCGAAGTTGTACTTTCCACGCACAATCTCTTCGAACGAAGGAAAACGGTCAGCATCGTACGGACGATGAAGGTCAAGAGATGTGTAAATCGGAGTCTGGAAACCGGTACCCTCCCCTTCGATTGAATATGTTTCAATATAAAAAGTCTTCTCTATGATGCGTCCCGGCTCAAGATCAATCCACGTGTCGGCATATCGCATAGGTTTCTTCTGAAGTGCCTTTGCAACACTGTGACGACCGTTATATCCTATAGGTCCGGAATACAGGACGAATTCACTGGAGCCATTCCTGGCCTCAACTCCCAACGACCACCACTGATCCGAAAGCACTGCTCCGCGGACTGGACTTGGCAATGTATGGACCGCTGCCGCATAGCCTTCAGCAGCATTCTCCAACATTGCAAAAGGCATCGGATACCGATGCTCCTCGAAAATTGCAAATTCGCCATCGATACCATTGTAGACCGGAATGATTTCAGAATTTACCTTTGCACCGTTCCTGTTTCCATAGTAAAGGATTCCCGGAAGACACGGCATCATCCTGCGTCCCTGCATCATCCATCTGACGGACAGAGTTACATTCGTAAGGGTCTCATTTCCTGTCCATTCATAGCGTCTGACACATTGTACAAGCCCGTCTCTGATCTTGCGGTATGAGTCACGCAGAATCAGGTCTCCGCCGGCAAATGACAGTTTACCTGAGAGGACCGTCCACTCCCCAACTCTCTCAACCTTTTGAGGATCAGCGTGTTTCCAGTCGCACATCCAATCATCCTGCCATCCTGTCGCAACAGACCAAAGGCCCTCGTCAGGTGCAGAAATGACAACCTCATCCTGAACAGTGAAGACCGGACGATTTCCATCCAGGGTTATCTGAGCAAAAGCGCTCCCTGCCGTCACCACGAGTGAGGCAAGGAGCATAAAAAATCTTTTCATATTCATCAGAATATAAGTCTACCTGTCTTCAGCCTGATGGCCGGTACGGTCTACCTGATGATAGAACTGTGTATAAGGGACGTCTGTTCTTCCGGTTCCCTTGCGCATGAGTTCCTTAAGGTCTTCAAAATATGTAGTGTAGATATCGCGTGGAGCAACCTTCTTCTTCACACAGATTGAAGCCGCCATTCCCACAACCTCACCGATAAGTCCGCAGGTACGCATAACTCTGGTAGATCCGAGAGCGATATGAGTCACGGAGATATTTCTGCCGGCCATGAACATATTAGGAATATCCTTTGAGTAGAAGCATCGGTAAGGAAGAGGATAGAAATCGATAGGGGTCAGGACACCGATTGACATCCACTCTTCACCCGGATACTTGTCTGCATTACGTGGATCAGGATAATGCTGGTCGATACGCCATGTTGTTGTGCAGGTTGCATCCTCATGAAGGATAGGACGTGTAAGGTCCTGCTCACGAAGGATATAGTCACCTACAACACGACGGCTCTCTCGTTTACCACTCACATGGCTGACCCATGTAAGATGAGTGCATTCCCAGTCTTCCTTCTTTGCGAGACGGTTCTTGCAGTAAGAGAAAGTACTGTATGCCACATACATACCATAGTCGCGGATCTTTTCTGCGTCAGCAATCTGATCATCGCGCATTCCCACTTCCCAGTACCAGTTGGCTCTATGGACAGGCTCTACGGTGTACTCGTCAAGTTCAAGTCCCCAGTCGAGCGAATCAGGGAAGGTACAAGGTGTGTTCCAGTCCTCGCAGTACCACTCGATGGATACTCCCATTGTAAAGCCGTCAGCCTTCTCCGGAGCGAGCTTCTCACCGAACTCAGCCTGAGATTCACGTCCCATGCGGCACTCTGCACCCGCCATGGCGGCAAGGTGGGCGTCACCGGTACAGTCAGAGAAAAGATCTCCACTGATACGGATCTTTGTCTGCTTAGTGGCCTCAACTGCTGTCACAGCCTTGATCTTCTGGCCATCCTTCTCTACTTCAGTAACTGTATATCCGGTAAAGAGAGTGATGTTCTTTTCAGCAAGAATGACATTCATCTTCTTGTCATCCTGATAATGGTGCGCACCACGGGCATTTCCGATTCTGTCCGGACCGATTTCATTAAGCAGGTAGCCAAGAGACGGATATGGATCGATATTGATCTGTCCGCCAAGACCTACACGCACCTCTGAAGAGTTGTTTCCTCCAAGAATGTAACGGTCCTGGATGAGGGCAACCTTGCATCCGAGTCTCGACGCTGCCAGGGCTGCGCACATTCCGGAGATGCCGGCACCTACAATGACAAAGTCATAGTGTCCCTTCTCCTCTACTGGAGTAGGAAGCAGTTCTTTTCTGAGAGCCTTGTAATCCTCCAGACTGTTGCCGGGAGCCTCATCCGCAGTTGTAAGAAGGACTGCATCACAACGTCCGTCCAGTCCCATGACATCGTGAAGAGCAATCTCATGCTCTCCCGCTGCAAACTCATATGTACCGCCTTTCTGCCAGTACCATGCTGCACGCTCCGCACGTGTCGCACCTTCACATCCTACTCCGAATTCAGCCTGATCAGCAACTCCGTCCACCTTTACCTGAAATATACCCGGAGTCTTGCCCTCAGACCAGAATGCTGTCCAGTTCTTGGTACGCACCCAAAGCGTATATCTGCCAGGTTTTTCGATATTCACCTTTGTTGCAAAGTCGGAGGCCAAGCGGT
>JAZRGY010000022.1:0-2950 GCA_045644485.1 Candidatus Cryptobacteroides sp.
AAAGAAGGTAAAAATCGCTTAATATATATAAGGTATGAATACAAACAGTAATACATATACAGTAATATATTCGATTATCCTTGTTGTGATAGTCGCTGCGGTTCTTGCCTTTGCGGCAATGTTCCTCAAGCCTACTCAGGAAGCCAACGTAAAGAAGGACACCATCAGCCAGATCCTTACTGCGGCTACAGTAGAAGGTGAAGACATCCTTGCGACATACAAGGACGCTATCGAATCAGCAATCCTCGTGGACATCAACGGCAACAAGGTAGGTGACCTTGATATCGAGTCTTGCGAGGTATACGACAACTCTGCCCTCAAGAGACAGACCATAGCAGAAGAAAAGGCACTCCCTGTCTATATCTTCAAGAACGGTGTGACAGTGGTACCTTGCTACGGAGCAGGCCTCTGGGGCCCTATCTGGGGATATATCGGATTTGAGGGTGACCTCAAGACCATCAAGGCAGTATGCTTCGGCCACAAGGGCGAGACTCCTGGTCTCGGTGCAAAGATACCCGATGAGCCTTCATTCGCTGCAGGTTTTGCAGGAAAACAGGTTGGAACAGGCGAAATCCTATTCGAAGTGGCAAAGCCTGCAAACCGTCAGACTGAAAACAATGGTGTTGATGCAATTTCCGGTGCGACAATCACATGTCAGGCGCTCGGCAAGACACTCAACCAGTGGTTCGGTTTCTACAACAACTACTTTGCAAACAACGCGGCTTGCAGCGGCGAGACATGCGAAGAGTGTGATGCTTGTTCAACTAATACAGTGGAGGAATAGTTTATGGGAAACATTAAGGAAACATTTTTGAATCCGATATTAAAGGGCAACCCTATTTCTGTCCTTGTGCTCGGTATCTGTTCTTCACTTGCAGTTACCGTACAGTTGAAGGGTGCATTCGTAATGGGTCTCTCTGTGATCATCGTTACAGGTCTTTCAAGCCTTGTATGTTCGCTTTTGAGAAATACCATTCCTAACCGTATCCGTATCATAGTCCAGTTGGTTGTGGTTGCCATGATGGTAATCCTCGTAGACCAGGTGCTCAAGGCTTATGCATACAGTGTCAGCAAGACGCTTTCCGTATACATCGGTCTTATCATCACTAACTGTATCGTGATGGGACGCATCGAGGCTTTTGCCCTTGGTAACAAGCCTTTTGCATCACTTATCGACGGTCTCGGAAACGGTGTTGGATATGCACTTATCCTCGTAGTCGTTGCATTCTTCCGTGAACTCCTCGGAAGCGGTACTCTCTTCGGATTCCAGGTAATCCCACAGGCGGTATACGATTTCGGATATGTAAACAACGGTCTTATGATTCTGCCTCCGATGGCACTCATCCTCCTCGGATGCATCATCTGGGTACAGAGATCGATTCAGAAGGACCTCCAGGAAAAATAACACATAACTAAAGAATACTATGGCAGATTACATAAGTTTATTTGTAAAGTCGATATTCATCGACAATATGATATTCGCCTACTTCCTTGGTATGTGTTCATACCTGGCGGTATCTAAGAATGTTAAGACTGCTAACGGCCTTGGTATCGCCGTAATCGCAGTGCTTCTGATCACCCTTCCGGTCAACTATCTCCTCAACGAGTATATCCTCAAGCCAGGTGCACTCGCGTGGATGGGTGAGAAATACGCAAGTCTTGATCTGAGTTTCCTCAGTTTCATCGTATTCATCGCTGTCATCGCCGCTATCGTGCAGATCGTAGAGATGGTTGTCGAGAAGTTCACTCCGGCTCTCTACTCACAACTCGGTATCTTCCTTCCGCTTATCGCAGTGAACTGCGCCATCCTCGGTGGCTCGCTCTTCATGCAGGAAAGAGATTTCGTAAGTTTCGGTGAACCTGTAGTCTACGCTCTTGGCTCAGGTATCGGTTGGTGGCTCGCCATCGTTGCTCTTGCGGCTATCCGCGAGAAGATGGCTTACTCACATGTACCGGCAGGACTCAAGGGACTCGGTATCACATTCATCACTGTAGGTCTCATGGGTATCGCATTCATGACATTCATGGGTATTCAACTTTAATATAGGAGGACAAAGATTATGACGCAAACTATACTTTTTGCTGTGATTGTCTTCGTGATTGTCACACTCATCCTGGTCGCACTTCTCCTCTTCATCAAGACGAAGTTGACACCTTCAGGAACAGTTAAGATCAATATCAACGAGGGAAGCAAGATCGTTGAGGTTACTCCAGGCGGCAACCTTCTCTCTACACTCGCAGAACAGAAGATATTCCTTCCTTCAGCATGTGGTGGTAAGGGTGCCTGCGGACAGTGCAAGTGCCGTGTTACCGAAGGTGGCGGAGAAATCCTTCCTACCGAGGTAGGCTTCTTCAACCGCAAGCAGATCGCTGCAAACTGGCGTCTCGGATGTCAGGTGAAGATCAAGGAAGATATGTCAATCGAGGTACCTGCTTCAGCACTCAGTGTAAGAAAGTGGGAGTGCGAAGTGGTTTCGAACCACAATGTGGCTACATTCATCAAGGAGTTCGTCGTTAAACTCCCAGAGGGAGAGCACCTCAACTTCCAGTCCGGCGGATACATCCAGATCGACGTGCCTGCAGTTACAGTGGACTACAAGGACATCGATGTAGATGACCAGTACAAGGAAGATTGGGAAAAGATGGGTCTCAGGACCCTCAAGATGGTCAACCCTACTCCTACAGTACGTGCTTACTCTATGGCATGTTACCCAGCAGAGGGAGATATCATCAAACTCAACGTACGTATCGCAACTCCTCCGTTCGACAGGGCTGCAGGAAAGTGGGTTGATGTAAATCCTGGTATCTGCTCTTCATACATCTACTCTCTCAAGCCAGGCGACAAGATCACAATCTCAGGACCTTACGGAGAGTTCTTCCTTCCAAAGGATCTCTCACCGGAGACAGAACTCATCTTCGTCGGCGGTGGTGCAGGTATGGCGCCTATGCG
>JAZRGY010000023.1:0-4384 GCA_045644485.1 Candidatus Cryptobacteroides sp.
AAATCACCCCAACGGATGAGGTCCTGATAACGGCAGCCCTCGAGCCACATCTCAATCATCTTCTCCTTCTTTACATTCTCAAGAGTCACGTCAGCAACTGATGACCATACAGTCTTTGATTCTGCTCTCCTCTGGATGCTCTGAACGAGTTGAAGAGCGAGATCCTTGTCCTGACCTGTCTGAGTAGCACACTCAGCGAACATAAGGATAACCTCAGGATAACGGAAGATACGGGTATTTCTATCGTTGAAGTTACCGTCCTTGATATCCTCAGCGTTGATGTTGACCTTCATCATGAACCAACCGCAGTGACCATAAATACCTTCATTATGATAAACTCCACGATCCTTATCTTCTTTCTTGAACTGCTCAGATACCGGAATCTTGTTTCCTTCTGCATCTTTCTTATAGTCACCAGCCTTATGGTCTCCCTCATCCTCTGTGTACTTTTCAAAGTCTGAAGTGTACGGCATATCGTAAAGAACCTCATCATAACTCAATACCCATGCCTTACGACGCTTAGAATCCATACCGTCATTCTCAAGGAGAGCGTCAACAAATTTCTGTGAAGCATTGACGCCACCCCAACCATTGTTATACATGATTGAACCTTCGCCAGTAGGGATCCATACGCGGCTCTGTCTCCAGTTCCAATACCATGACATATTAGCCTGAGAATGCTGAGTGAAGCCCCAACCGATGGATGAATTATAAACAATATTGAGTTCGAAGATCTTCTCAGAGTTACCGTCTCCTCTTACATGGAAGTTCTCAGAGATATCATCTACAAGGACATAGTTGTTAGACTCAATCACCTGCTTGAGAGCAGCCTGAGCACCTGCGTAATCCTTCATCCAAAGAAGAGCCTTACCCTTGATGGTGTTTGCAAGATCCTTGGTCACCTTATATACACCATTCTTATCTGTAGGACCCTGACGATTTCCAAGATAAGGCATAGCCTCGTCAATGCTGTTCACTATGAATTCAAAAACCTTTGCCTGTGACTCTGCATTGGTAGGCTTATCTGTTGCAGCAAGCACATGGTCTACGATTGGAGGAGTTCCCCAACCGATTGCCAACTGGAGGTATGAAAGGGAACGGAGAACCTTTGCCTCGGCAACAGCATTCTTCATCACCTCAGAAGTACCATCCTTGAAATTGTCAATTACAAGGTTTGCAGCATAGATTGCCTGGAAGAATGAAGTATAACCGGTATTGATGAACTGGTTGTTTGTAGGATAACGGAATGAGTGAAGTTCATTCTGATTAAGTCCGTCAGACTTGTTTTCACCTGCCGCATAAATATCATCTCCGAAATAGTTCCAGAGAGCGTAGATAATATTGTCATTATAGTAATGAGCCATATATTTGGTAGTTACTGCATCATATGCAGCGACAAGAGCCATCTTGGCATCATCATCTGTCTTGTAAAAGTCTTCAGTAGCAACAACTCCCTTCTGAGGTATCTCCAGAAGATCCTGGCTACAACCTAGAAGTGCGAATGCACCTAAAAGAGCAATAAATATCTTTTTCATATTAATGTCTGTAAAGTTTAGAATGAAAGGTTAAGACCAAGGATCACCTGCTTTGCTGATGGGTATGAACCCATGTCGATACCGAGTGATGAAGCAGAACCTGAAGATGCAGTCTCCGGATCAAGACCTGGATAACTTGTGAAGCAGAAGAAGTTCTCAAGTGATGCATATACTCTGAGGCTGCTTACGCCGACCTTCGAGAGAACCTTCTTTGGAAGGGTGTAACCCAACTGAATCTGCTTGATCTTGAAATATGAACCGTCGAAGAGGTTGTAAGTAGAAGAGAATGTAGGGATATTCCAATAGTATGCTCCTGGGAATTTAGGATTTGCATTAGAACCATCCTTCTTCCATGAGTTCTCCCAATACCATGAGTATGTATTACAGTGTGGACGGTCAGAACGCCATGATGAAGGGAAGATCTTGTTACCTGCTACACCTGTACCGAAGATTACCATGTCGAAGTTCTTATATGCAAGATTGATGGTGAGACCGAAGGTTGCCTTTGGAATACCGATACCGATGTTCTGAAGGTCGTTATCATCGATAGTACCATTACCATCCACATCCTCGAAACTAGGTTCACCAGTCTTAGGGTCAACGCCTGTACCCTTGAATCCTCTCATGTACCAGATTGGCTGACCCTGCTCAAAGTATGTAGAGAACTGAGTTCCCTGAGCAGGCGTTCCTGCAATACGAGAAATAGTAGGGTCGAGATAAGTAACCTTATTCTTGAGAGTAGAAACGTTTCCTGTCACAGAGTATGCGAAGTCACCTACCTGATCCTTCCATGTTGCCTCGAACTCGAAACCGCTGTTCACTACTGAACCCGCGTTGATAGTTGTTGAAGCCACACCGATAGATGCTGATGGAGTAACCTGCACGAGAAGGTCGTTTGTTGTCTTATGATAGTAGTCTGCTACCAACACGAGTTTTCCGTTAAGGAAGTGAGCGTCGATACCTGCGTCGAACTGGTCTGATGTCTCCCATGTAAGGTCTGGGTTTGCAAGACCTGCCGGCATAGAACCGAGGGACTGATTTGCTGAACTACCATCATACTGATACCATGTACCACCGTAGTTGATTGAAGTTGCGTATGCGTAGTTGTTCAGTACGTTTACATTACCGTTACGTCCCCATGAAGCACGGAGTTTCAAGAAAGAAACGACGTCACGACTTACAGCGTCCTTGAAGAACGGCTCGTTGCTGATGGTCCAACCTGCTGAGAATGAAGGGAAGTAACCCCATCTGTTCTGCTTAGAAAGTTTTGATGAGTCGAATGCGTCAGCACGGAAGTTTGCCTGGAAACTATACCTGTTGTCGTATGAGTAAGTCAGACGGCCGAAGTATGCCATGCTTGTTGACTTGCTTGGAGCATTGGTAATGCTCTTGGCAACGCCATCTCCTGAGAGGAGATAAGACATGTAACGGAAGTTCTCACGGTAATCCTTGAGAATGTCAGTACCCGAAGCACTTGTATTGATATTGTCTCTATTCTGCTCGATATAAGACATACCGACCATCACGCCAAGGTTATGTTTCTTCGCGATTGTTGTGTTGTAGTTCGCAAAGTTCTCCCACTGATAGTAGTAACCTGTACTAGCATTTGCCGACATTGAATAAGTCTCAGCCTTCACGAATGAAGAAGCATAGTAAGGGGCTGTATAATTGTGTGAAGTACTCTGGTTGATTCTGTAACCGAAACGTGAAGTGATGGTAAGACCCTTTACTGGAGTAAGGTTTGCAGCGAGTGTACCGCGGATGTTGATACCTTCGCTTGTAGCGTCTGTAGCATCTCTTCTGATGAATGGGTTACCTCCCTGAGTCTCACCGATACGGCTGAGTGCCCAGTAGAGACCTGTTTCTGGGTCTGTAAGGATTCTGTTACCCTTTGCCATCTGGTCCTTCATATCGTTGGTAAGACCGTCATACTCTACACGGATCGGCTCGATTGGCGATGAAGTGATAGCAGCAAGCATTGCTGAACCGTTGTCAGAGTGCTGTGACACGCTCTTTGTAGACCACTTCTCGATAGAGTTGTTTGTAGAGATCTGGAGCCAAGGCTTGATCTTGTAGTCAGCGTTAACCTGAGCAGAAAGACGCTTGTACACATCCTTGTCACCTGCGAAGATACCGTTGTTGTTTACGTTGTTGATCGATACGAAGATGTTACCCTTGTCGTTTCCTGCCTGGAATCCTACTGTGTGGCGTGAGTTCCATGTAGGCTCGAATACCTCGTCACTCCAATCAACATTAAAGCCTTCCTTATAGCCAAGGCTCTCAAGTTTCGCATCACTAAGGAATCCATATTCCTTACCGAAAGCGATGTACTCCTCGGCGTTCATGATGTCGAGTTTGCGGGCAAGAGATGAGAGTGAGAACTGAGCGTTGTAGAACACGCGGCCGTTACCCCTTGCACCTGCACCTGTCTTGGTAGTGATGAGGACGACACCGTTACCTGCCTGTGCACCGTAGATCGCTGCTGAAGCCGCGTCCTTGAGGACCTCCATTGAAGCGATCATTTCTGGGTCGAGGTACTGGATGTTGTCCACCTGGAGACCGTCTACGATGAGGAGTGGGCCGATGTTGCCTGAGTTTGAAGAATAACCGCGTACACGGATCTCAGAACCTGAACCAGGAGCACCTGATGCGCTGATGATCTGTACACCGGCAGCCTTACCCATGAGGGCATTAGCAGCGTCTGAAGTAGAACGGTTTGCGAACTCCTCTTCACGTACTGAAGCCACAGCACCTGTGAGGTCACTCTTCTTCTGGACACCGTAACCGATTACGACTGTCTCCTCGAGGAACTGGGTATCCTCCTGAAGAACGATATTGAAGACTGTCTG